>PHAG01000007.1 GCA_002841625.1 Firmicutes bacterium HGW-Firmicutes-1
GCATGTGGAGACGGTAGTGTTGATGTCAAAGGTACAGAAATAAATAGGGCGTAAAAGCATGGAAATCAAGGGTTTCTAGGTATTAGATCTACTTAGCCAGTTGGTGGTTGAGAGATAAAATGCTTGGGAGTCCTTGCTTTTTGTGTTCTTGGGGACATATCGAAGGGATAAAAAGTGGTAGGGTTGAGGAGACAATTTAGATAACGGGTATTTTTGATAGGTTTAGGAGACAGGATAGATTTGTTTAAATTCATTACAGTTTAATAGACTAAGATGTGATACTTGAGTGACGTGGTAATCAATTTCATTTTTAGATTTAGCATAAGAGTTTTTTGTAACAGGTGAAACTTCGCATTGACAGAATGTACGGAATGTACTATTATTATTATAAAAGTACATTTTGGAGGGTTTGGTATGAGTAATACGGAATTTATCAAGCAGTTACGTGAGCAGACAGGTGCAAAAATACTTGACTGTAAAAATGCGTTGATCATAGGAAATGGTGATTATAGCAAAGCACTAGTATTGTTAAAAGAAAAAGGGATTGAAAGTGCAAAAAGAAGAACATATAGATTGACTAAAAGCGGAATTATAGGTCATTATGTCCATAATAATCAACGGTTAGGAGTTTTAGTGGAGATTTATTGTGAAACTGAGCCCGCTACTTCCACACAGATTTTCAAAGATTTTGTTCGTGATATAGCAATGCATATAGCGGCCATGAAACCTAAATATATTACTACGGCTGATGTGCCATCTATTGATCTTGAGCAAATGAATTATGATGAGCATCAAGCATTTTATAGAATAAACTGCTTGATGGAACAAGATTATTACAAGGACACAAACAAGAGCATTCAAGACGTGTTTCTAGAGATTATAGAAAAACTTAAGGAAAATGTGACTGTGAAGAGGTTTATCTATTTTGAGGTGAGCGATGATCATGAATAAAAAAGCTGAAAAAATCTTAAACACCACATCGAAATTATTCCTTCAAAACGGTGCCAAAAAAATAACCATGGATGATATTGCTGAACAAGCTAAAGTTTCAAAAGTAACCGTTTACAAATATTTTTCCGATAAAGACACGTTGTACTATGAAGTCGGTAAGCACATTTTATCTTTTCAGCTTTCAAAACTAAATGAGATTATTGAATCAAGAGATAGTCTCATAAATAGATTTTATAGTTATATTGACATCTTGAGTGAGTTTACAGATAGCCGTCAATTATGGCTATGTAGCGAATTAACCAAGTTTAATGATCGCCTATCTAGTGAATACAATGGCTATATAAGCAAGCAAAATGAATCTCTATTAATTCTAATTGATGAGGGATACCGAAGCCGCTTGATCAAGCAAGACATTGATAGGCAGATTGTGTTCCATATGATAAATATGGGGATTGTTTACTATCAACAAAATGAGGAGTATAGAAGAATAATGCATACGGATTCGCATTTTCAGAAGACAATTTTGTTTCTCTTGCTAAATGGCATTTTTGTTGACACCAAAAGTATTATGAATGGTGAAATATAGTGATAAAGGGAGTAGAAATATTATGGCAGAAGGTAGTGAATATGAAATACGTAGACCGACTGATTATTATAGTAGATTAGCAAAAGAAGGATCTAAAGACTCAGTAAGAGAGATTATGAAAGACATTAACGAGCAAATGACAATCGCTGAGTCAAAATTAATAGATTTTGTTTTGGGTTATGTTGACACACTTGAAGGAATAAAGACTCTTGAAAATTACCTGTTTAATGGAACACAAATACAAAGAAATTATTGCGCATTATATTTCAATCGGCGTGAGGATTATAAAATCGTCAGAGAGGCTTATGATCAGGGTTTGATTGATATGAAGCAAGTGTTTTCAAGATGAATTAGGAGTGAAGACCTTCGATGCCTTTACAAATACAAAGCTATTGATATTATGGTGTAAATCCCTAGGTAATCATAGAAAAAAATCTATAGAATAATAAAAATATTTAACTATACGGCATAGTTTAAGGTCGACATGAGTGACCTCTGTACTTTGCCGTTTTTATACCCGAGTGTAATGAATAGAAAAATAGTTATTGCACCAGAATGCAATAAGTATTGACATTCCATAAGTTTTTGCATATAATAAATAGAAAACAAAATATATATGGGGAGCGTAGAGGATGATTCAGCGAAATGAGTATTTTGAAAAATTAAAAGGGTATAGAGATAAAAAGTTAATTAAAGTAGTTACAGGAATCAGACGTTGTGGTAAATCCACCTTACTCAAAATATTTCAGGAACATCTATTGGAAAATGGTGTTCAAGAAAATCAAATTATATCTATTAACTTTGAAGATTATGAATTTGATTATCTAAAAGATCCAAAGGTATTGTACAATTATATAAAAGAAAAAATAACCCTTGATAAAATGACATACATTTTTCTTGATGAAATCCAAAATGTGAAAGAATATGAGAAAGTAGTAGATAGTTTCTTCATTAAGGACCATATAGATATTTATATGACCGGATCAAACGCTTATATGCTGTCTGGTGATTTAGCCACGCTTCTTTCGGGGAGATATATTAAAATAGAAATGCTACCATTCTCATTTTCAGAGTATGTTAGGGCAAATGGAACAGGTAAAAGTGTAGAGGGAAATTATAGGGAGTATATTGAAACGAGCTCATTTCCGTACACATTAAGTCTGGAAAAAGAAACACGTCAGATCAAAGAATATCTTACAAGTATTTATGATACCATCGTTTTGAAAGATGTGATTGGAAGAAAAAAAATATCAGATGTCATGATGTTGGAAAGTGTTATACGATTTTTGATGGACAATATAGGAAATCAATTATCGACTAAAAAAATAAGTGACACAATGACTTCGAATGGCAGAAGTATCAATGTTAGAACTGTTGAATCTTATGTTTCTTCGTTTATGGAAGCATACATTGTTTATCAGGTAAAAAGATATGACATAAAAGGTAAGCAGTATCTAAAGACATTGGAGAAATACTATATTGTTGATATTGGACTGCGTAATGCAATACTTGGGAATGCCGGTACAGATGTTGGGCGTGTTTTGGAAAATGTAGTATACCTTGAATTAATTAGAAGAGGATACGAGGTGTATGTTGGAAAAGTTGATAATGTAGAAGTAGATTTTGTTGTAAAAGATGAGAATGGAATAAAATATATTCAAGTTGCTGCTAGTGTGCGTGATGAAAACACCTTAGCCAGGGAACTTAGGCCTCTACAAAAAATCCAAGACAATTATTCGAAATGTATTATGACATTGGATTTAGATCCGGAAGTGGATTATGAAGGCATAAGAAAGATATATGCTTTAGACTATTTGATGCATAAGATTGAACTATAATTTATGCAGGGAGCATTAAGAAGTTTTAAAAAGTGGACATGTTTCCAAGAGCTGAAGCTCTCAAAATCTACCGCCAACATTCATCCTGTTTCCTCCACGCATGTGGAGACGGTTTGTCTGCTTAAACGGTTGTAATAACTAGGGTTAAGTGGTTACACCGTGCTAGAATTTAAAGCGTGTGGAAACATAAATAGAGAAAGGCAGGCACTCAAAAATATTGTCCACTAGAAATGAATTTCAAGAGTTTATTTATAATTTTTCCCTTCATAAACGAACTTCATATATGAGAGCAACAAAGGGAAAATATTGTAGGTTTGTTAAATGGAATTGATAGGAGATCATACAAATCCCAACTCCATTCCCATGTTTAAATATAGGATGATATAGATTTTAAGATTTTGCCACAGTTCTGATTACTGAAAAAGTAGTTGGGAGGTGGCATTTTTGCGATTTGGAACATGTAGACGCAGATTATGTATTAATAATCAATTATATATTAATTATTAGGTTATGTGAAATCATAACTTTAACCCCTATCAATCCAAATAACATAAGGTGAAAGAGTAAAAGTTTCATATTGGTTCTAAACTTATAGGGTTTCAGGATACTTGGTTTTCTCACAATGGCTTTGCCGGAGGTACCAATGTCATGAACCCCTTTTTTTTTATATAAACTTACTTGACTAATTCCAAAAATGGCATTATAATCATAAATGGAAATAAAAGGAGGTAGTTATGAAAAATATTAACGAGATAATCTTAAATCCTGTTCGAATGAGAGTTATCCAGGAACTTTCTACAGGACAAACCATTACCGCCAATGAGCTTTGTGAAAGAATTAGTGACGTACCGCGGACAACCATGTATCGTCATATAAATATTCTGATAGATAACAATATTCTGTCTGTTATTTCAGAAAAAAAAGTTAGGGGAAGTCTTGAAAGAACAATTGCTTTGAATATTTCAGAAATTTCAAAGCACAACACCATTGAGAACGCTGCTCAAAACGCCTTTGGATTTCTGATGAGTAATTATGCCAAGTTTCACAAATATCTTAATGGACATAACCCTAATCCTACAATAGATAAAATTTTTTTGAACAATACTGTGCTGATGATGAGTGATAAGGAGTTCGACCAATTCATTGAGGAGCTACGACAACTTATTTTAAAATACAATTATGAATCAACTGAAAGAAGAATAGTCAGGGATATTTCAATTATTTCATCACCTGTTGAGAAAAATTAAAAGCAGAGAATAGGTATGAAAACCTTATATCAAACAAATCAGGCCAAATTTAAAATGAAGAGAGGGAAAAAATTATGATGATATTCGGAATAATAATTGCAGTGATTGCGGTTATTATGATAATTGGTGGAATTTTACATGCTACTTATTTTAAAGGAAAGTTAGAAAAAATAAAGCCTTATGGCCAGCTTGTTGACGTTGATGACGGACAAATGCATGTCTATTCAATGGGAAATGGCGAGAAAACAATTGTATTACTTCCTGGTATGGGTGTTGGGCTTCCGTCTGCTGATTTTGCTCCCCTCATGCGTAAACTCAGTGAAAAATATACGGCTGTTAGTATTGAGTATTTTGGTGTAGGCTTTAGCAGTGAAACATCAAAGTTGCGTCACTACTCGCGCCTTTGGCAGTAAATAAAAAACAATTATTCTCATATGGATATACTGAGAAAGAGATCAATGACCTCATTACTTTTGCGGGCTTTTCAATTAACGATAACTTGTTGGAGCAGATGTCAAATTCAGCAGAATTCATAAAACAAACGATTGAATTGCCATTCCCTGAACCGATTCCTTATTTCAAGGTGATATCAAAAAAAACCTATGAAACTCCGAATAGCCAAATAAAAATGACGTCCCAGGAATACCAGAGCAAACATCTTGAACGAATCGGAAAACACGTAAAATATGAAATACTTGAAGGTACTCACTTCATTTATTTAAATAATGTCGACCGGATTGCAGAGATTACAGATGATTTCTTATTCGAAACAAATCAATAATATTTGACTTTTCGGTTCCAACATTCTTCATACTATAAATTACTTGGAAAGTTTATACGAAATACATACAGTGATGCTGTAATAATAAATGAGGAGGATGATAAATCATGGATCTATTTGAGATTATGAGCGAGATTGAATTGCTTGGCAATGCAAGAATGAAGAAATACTATGAAAGCCAAGGCGCGAGGGAACCACTTTTCGGCGTTACAACAGGTGCCTTGAAGCCAATTGCTAAAAGAATAAAGAAAAATCAACAACTTGCTGAGGAATTATATGCAACTGGAAACTATGATGCGATGTATCTAGCCGGAATGTTAGCAGATCCTAAAAAGATGACTCCAGCAGATTTTGATTGTTGGATTGAAAAGGCGTACTTTCATATGATTTCAGACTTTATTGTCGCTGTAACACTTGCTGAAACCGATTTTGCTCAGGAGGTAGCGGATAAATTTATTGCAAGCAGGGATGAATTAATTATGTCTGCAGGATGGAGCTGTTACGAATGGTTAATCGGTTCAAGGAAGGATACCGAGTTTAACCCTAGTAAGATTCTTTCTATGCTCGATGTAGTTGAAAAAAATATACATGACCAACCAAACAGAACTAGATATGCAATGAACGGTTTTGTTACTGCGGTAGGCATATCGTATATTCCACTGCACGAAGAAGCTATGCGTACGGCTGAACGGATAGGGGAAGTGTCGGTTTCTTCGGGCAAAAATGCATGCAGTGTACTCAATGCTTTTGAGAAAATCAAAAGTGAAACGGATAAAGGTCGGCTAGGATTCAAACGCAAAAATGTCAGATGTTAGAAGTCAAAATGGCTTTTAAGGACACACATGTAGAATGCTGCGTAGATAACATTTATGATATCAGCAAAATTCATGAAGAGGAAACCATCCGAGGATGTAATTGTTTATTGTTCAGCAAGTGCTTTATCTGATAAGCCTTTTATCAGAATATATCCACCGGCAAAAAATTCAAATGGCGCATATGGCAGCATCACGATAAATGGCACGTCAATACCATAAGTCTTTAAAAGTGTACCTATAAGCACAGGTATAACCGCTACCAGCCCCCAGAGTGAAAGCCATGAAGGTATAGCCTTGATTTTTAATAACAAATAGTAAAATAAAACTGCGCCAACCCCAAAAGGTACAATATGCATATTATATGTAAAATCCTTCATCGTAAGCAATAACTGGCCTAATGCTTCAAGTGCTTTATCGTTGTTTGCTGAATAGGCACCACTGACCTGAATTAGGGCAAACCCGAAAAATTTGCTCACAATAAGCATACCTGCTTCTACTATGTATAAGGCCAGAGCAGTTGTCGCCCAGACCTGATTAACTTTTCGTAACAAGCTGAAAAACAACACCCCCAACCAAACGATGACCAGCGCTGTGATGATGTCTAAAAATATGGAAGCATGAGCAATTGCTTGATTTGAAGTTGTATTGAGCATTATTTTTACAATATCGCTTTTGTCGGTGAAAGGACCAAGAAATAATGTTCCGCTGACCAAGAATGACACCAAGGCCCCACGAGGTTCAAGCGGTATCTTTTTTGTATCCTCAAGGCATGTGGAGATGGTCGTGTTGCTGTCAAAGGTACAGAATTAGGTAGGGCGTAAAAGCCTGTAAATCAAGGGTTTCAGAGTATTAAGTCTATTTAGCCAGTTGGTGGTTGATGGAGAAAATGCTTTGAGACCCTTGTTTTTTGTGCTCTTGGAAACATATCGAGTTTATATAATGTAGTAGGATTGAGAAAAATTAGCCAATACCTTAACCTTTTTAAGGTGTTCAAGGTGAATTAAAGTCACTTCCTTTAATTAAAGCATAATCAATACCAGACCGTTTAACTTTTGAATTACTACTTTTTTCAGAAGAAGAACTGTATCGGGACATAGATTATTTTTGTTGCCTCCTACTCGATTTGTGTAACAAGACTTGTACAATAATCATAGAGTATATTAGCACAAAGGATGAACTATGAAAGGGGGGTGAAGAAGAATATATGAGAAATAGTCATGAAGAGTATGAAGAATGCGACGATAATGATTTTGATATGAGATGCAGCAGAAAAAAATGTAGAAAGTGCTACGATTGCGAGCAAGACCACGACTGTGAGAAAGACCACGAATGTGAAAAAAACAAGTGCTCAATCTGTCCGATCGGAGCGCCAGGACCAAGAGGGCCGATGGGACCGATGGGACCAAGAGGGGCAACAGGAGCAACCGGTCTAGCAGGTGTAGCGGGAGCAACAGGCCCAGCAGGAGCAACAGGTTCAGCAGGAGTGATGGGACCAGCAGGAGCGATGGGACCAGCAGGGGCAACAGGTTCAGCAGGAGCAATAGGTCCAGCAGGAGTAACAGGAGCGGCAGGCGTAACAGGACCAGTAGGTGCAACTGGAGTAATGGGACCAGCAGGCGCAACAGGACTAGCAGGCGTAACAGGACCAGCAGGTGCGACTGGTGTAATTGGTTCAGCAGGTCTAGTAGGCGCAACAGGCCCAGCAGGAGCAACTGGCCCAGCAGGTGCAACGGGCGTAACGGGTTCGATTGGTCCAGCAGGGGTAGCAGGAGTAACAGGACCAGCGGGTGTAACAGGTGTAACAGGAGCAGCAGGCGCAATTGGTCCAGCAGGTGCAACAGGCGCAACTGGAACAGCAGGTGTAACAGGTCCAGCAGGAGCAACCGGCCCAGCAGGTGTAGCAGGCGTCGTAGGTGCAACAGGGGTAGCAGGAGCAACCGGCCCAGCAGGTGCAACAGGAGCAACCGGTCTAGCAGGTGTAGCAGGCGCAACAGGGGTAGCAGGAGCAACCGGCCCAGCAGGTGCAACAGGAGCAACTGGTCTAGCAGGTGTAGCAGGAGCAACCGGCCCAGCAGGAGCGACAGGTCCAGCAGGAGCAACGGGCGTAACGGGTCCAGTAGGTCCAGCAGGTGTAGCAGGTGTAGCAGGAGCAACAGGACCAGCGGGTATAACAGGAGCAACCGGCCTGGCAGGAGCAACTGGTCCAGCAGGTGCAACAGGCGTAACAGGACCAGCAGGTGTAACAGGTCCAGCAGGAGCAACCGGCCCAGCAGGTGTAGCAGGCGCAGTAGGTGTAGCAGGAGCAGCAGGAGCAACCGGCCCAGCAGGGGCAACAGGTGTAACAGGTCCAGCGGGTCTAGCAGGCGCAACAGGAGCAGCAGGAGCAACCGGCCCAGCAGGGGTAACAGGTGCAACCGGTACCGCGGGTCTAGCAGGCGCAACAGGAGCAGCAGGAGCAATCGGACCAGCAGGTGCAACAGGTGCAACAGGTGTAGCAGGTGTAGCAGGAGCAACCGGCCCAGCAGGGGCAACAGGACCAGCAGGAGCAACGGGCGTAACGGGGCCAGTAGGACCAGCAGGTGTAGCAGGAGAAATAGGTCCAGCGGGTGTAACAGGAGCAACCGGCCTGGCAGGAGCAACCGGTACAGCAGGTGCAACAGGCGTAACTGGCCCAGCAGGTGTAACAGGTCCAGCAGGAGCAACAGGACCAGCAGGTGTAGCAGGTGTAGCAGGTGTAACAGGAGCAGTAGGAGCAACTGGCCCAGCAGGTGCAACAGGTGTAACAGGTCCAGCGGGTCCAGCAGGAGCAACAGGTGTAGCAGGAGCAATCGGCCCAGCAGGTGCAACGGGTGTAACGGGTTCAGCGGGTCTAGCAGGCGCAACAGGAGCAGCAGGAGCAACCGGCCCAGCAGGGGCAACAGGTGTAACAGGTCCAGTGGGTCCAGCAGGTCCAGCAGGAGCAATAGGAGCAGCAGGAGCAATAGGCGCAACAGGAGCAACAGGTGTAGCAGGTGTAGCAGGAGCAACGGGCCCAGTAGGTGTAACAGGTCCAGCAGGAGCAACGGGTCCAGCAGGTGTAGCAGGCGCAGCAGGAGCAACAGGTGCAGCAGGAGCAACCGGCCCAGCAGGGGCAACAGGTGTAACAGGTCCAGCGGGTCCAGCAGGTCCAGCAGGAGCAATAGGAGCAGCAGGAGCAACCGGCGTAACAGGTCCAGCAGGAGCAACAGGAGCAACAGGTGTTTTAAGCTTTGCTGATTTTTATGCTTTGATGTCCCCAGATAATACAGCGACTGTTGCCGTAGGTGCAGCTGTAGAGTTTCCAAGAAATGGTCCAACAAGCGGTCCAGTAATTGTTCGTACGAGTAACAGTTCATTTAATTTGACTCAAATTGGTACATACCAAGTTTTTTTCCAAGTAAGTGTAAATGAACCAGGACAACTAATCCTAGCACTCAATGGGATTGACCTCCAAGAAACAGTTGTTGGAAGAGCCACAGGCACTTCGCAAATTGTGGAAATGGCACTTGTTACGACGACATCTGTTAATTCTATCCTTACCGTACGAAATCCATCAGGAAATCCAGAAGCACTGACCATAACACCTTCGGCTGGAGGAGCAAGGTCAGTTTCGGCACATCTTGTGATTACAAAAATCAGTTAGTGAATATCAACAAAATTTTAGAATAGGGTAGGATAGAGGGAAATGTTTTGCATTTCCCTTTTTCAAAAAAGTAAGAGCTGTGAGTAAAGCATCATCGAGCAATGTAATATAAAGGGGAATAAAAACAAAAATGACTACTATCAGTCTTTGTATGATCGTAAAAAATGAACAAGTTGTTCTTGAACGTTGCTTAGCATCGGTGCAAGACATTGTAGATGAAATAATCATCGTTGATACGGGTTCGACAGATAGAACAAAAGAAATAGCGAGACTTTTTACGGACAAGATTTATAATTTTAAATGGATTAATGACTTCTCTGCGGCTAGAAATTTTTCGTTTTCCTATGCAAGTAAGGATTATATATTATGGTTAGATGCTGACGACGTGCTTCTTGAAGAAGACAGGGTAAAACTAAAGCAACTCAAAGTGTCTATAGAGCCATCAGTCGATGCTGTCATGATGAAATACAACTATGCTTTTGACGAGTTTGGTAAGGTAATCTTAAGCTTTTATAGAGAGCGTTTGGTGAAAAGAAGTTTAGAACCCAAATGGCAGGACCCTATCCATGAATTTATTGGTGTTATTGGTTATGTCATAAATTCAGATATTTGCGTAACGCACAAAAGAATCCACCAAAATACAGATAGAAACCTAAAAATATTCGAGGTAATGTTGTCAGGCGAACGCAGATTGACTCCAAGAAATCTTTTTTATTATGCGCAAGAATTGTATTATCACAATAGATATGATGAGGCCATTCAATATTTTAAGAAATTTATTGACACAAATGAAGGGTGGGTCGAAGATGTTATTAATGCCTGTTACTTGCTCTCAGTATGCTATGGTGCACTGAAAGATGAAGAAAATTATATAAGTGTTTTATATAACAGCTTTGTATATGACTTGCCTAGGGCAGAGATTTGCTGTCAGCTTGGGGCGCACTATTTTAATAAAGAAAACTATCATAAAGCGATCTTTTGGTATGAACTGGCTACTCAGCTTGAAAGACCTAAATCCAGCTGGGGCTTTATATTAGAAGATTGTTGGGGATTTTTACCTAATATTCAGTTATGTGTATGCTATGACAGAGAGGGGGACATTGAAAAGGCAATAAAGTACAATGATGTAGCAGCTGAATATAAGCCACAAGCACCAGCAGTTTTACATAACAAAAGTTACTTCGAAGAACTTAAGAACCCACTTACTATGGATCATCGTTGGATGGAGGGCAGGCATCATGAAAATGGCAACTTGAGAATTGTTATGGTGGCACCCGATATCTATCCAATTCCTCCTCAAAATTATGGGGGTATTGAAAGAGTGGTATATGATTTAACAGAAGAGCTAGTAAAAATGGGGCATGAGGTTTTTCTTTTTGCTCCAAAGTATAGTGCCAGTAGTGCAAATATCATGAATTATCAGCATTATGGGCCAAATCCTGAGGAAATTGCTAGTTTTGTAAAAGCCCATTTGCCTAAAAACATAGATATCATTCATGATCATACCCATGCGTCCATAGTAGGTAGAGAAAACCTGAGTATTCCTACTGTTTGCACCATTCATACCCCTGTTACAAACTCTGTTAAGTACCCCATTTATATAAGTAGGAGAGCACGTGAGATACTTGCTGGTGGGAAAGGGTATTTTTCTTATAATGGCATCAATCCAGACGAGTTTGAGTTTAGTGAGCAGAAAGAGGACTACATTCTCTATATGGGCATGCTTGCTTGGTACAAAGGAATTACTCATTTGCTAGAATTAGCTGAGAGAACAGGGCAAAAGCTAATCATCGCAGGACCTATTTATGATATGAATTATTATAGGAACGAAATCGAGACAAGAATAACAAATAACGTCAACATTGAATACATTGGAGAAGTTGGAGGACAACAAAGGCAGAACTTATTGAAACATGCCAAATATTTATTGCTACCAACAATTTGTGAAGAGCCTTTTGGCCTCATTCTTGTGGAGGCAATGGCATGCGGAACAGCGCCTTTGGCTTTTTCAAATGGAGCAATTCCTGAGATTCTACGGGAATTTCCTCAACTAATCTGTAGTTCGGTAGATGAAATGGTGGATAAGGTGTTACATCAACAGGCTCCCGACCCACTAGCTTTGAGAAAATACGCCCTTGAAAATTTTTCAAGGGGCAAAATGGCAGAAACTTATGTAAAAATCTATTCTGAAATCATAGTTAAAAGCAATTCCAATAGTTAGCAAAAAGATGCGTTGCTCTAGTGTTCAAGCAACTCATCTTTTTTACTTACTAAAGGAGTCTATTTCCTCAACGAAAATGTAGAAAAGTAAGCTGTCTATAAAGACATTTGTACAAGTTTGTATTTCGAATAAACATAAAAAAAATAAAATATCATATTGACTACATCGCTATTGCGTGATACTATATAGTGGTAGTAAGTAATACTGATTACCAGTCATACTAAATAGTGAAGAGGTGGTTTTTTTGGAAAATATAACGGAAATGTTAAAGGGTGTACTGGAAGGCTGCGTCCTTGAAATAATCAACCACGAGGAAATCTACGGTTACGAGATCACACGAAGACTAAATACCCTTGGATTTTCGGACGTTGTGGATGGGACAGTATACACCATTTTAGTGCGGCTTGAGAAGAATAAACTCGTGGACATAGAAAAAAAGCCATCCGATATGGGACCACCGCGAAAGTTTTTTAAGCTCAACGACGCTGGGCGTGAGGAGCTGAGAAGGTTCTGGGAAAGATGGGAATTCGTATCATCAAAAATTAACGAGTTAAAGGAGATGAAATAATGAAATTTTGGGAAAAAATAACGGGAAGCGATATGACCATAGAATTTAAAAATTTTGAATCACGAGTCAAAAAATTACCGGCTGATTATCAAGTGGCATGGGTAAAAATTAAGGATAATCTTTGGCCGCACTCAGATTTCACAGGTCGTAACCTCATGTCAATTCTTGATGGTGTGATTGGTCTGCTCGAAGAAACAGCTGGAGACGGTCAGAGTGCACAAGAGGCTTTGGGTGACGATATCAAAGGTTTCTGTGCAGCGTTAATCGGCGAAGAAGGGTCAAAGTCTTTTCGCAACACGTGGCGCAAGCAACTCAATAATAACATCTCAAAAAAATTAGGTAAATAGGAGGATAAAATGCAAATAAAAGATATCATCGAAGGCAAAAAAGAGTGGCGAGCGCACATGGCACGTGTAAAAGCGCTACCTAAAGATTATCAGATTGTATATGAAGAGATTCAAAAGTATTTCTTTAAGGTCGGACCAGTTGAACTAATAGACGGAATTGGCTTACTTTCGGGGATTATTGATCTTTTTGAAGAAGGCGCTGCAATGGGGAAAGGTGTGCTCGATGTGACGGGCAGTAACGTTGCGGATTTCTGCGACGATTTAGTCAAAGATTCAAAAACTTACTTTGATAGTTATCAAGAATCTGTTGACCAAAAAATTAGCAAGGCCATGAAAAAGGTTACAGATAAATAAAGTAAAAGTTATATAACAAGGATGAAAAGTAATCAAAAAACATAAATTAAAGGGATGGTAAAGTGTTTAAATACGAGTGGCTATTATGCCCAGTCTGTGGCAACAAAACAAGGGTCAAGATACGTGAGGATACGGTGCTTAAAAACTTTCCATTATTTTGTCCCAAGTGTAAACAGGAAAAGATAATTAACGTAAAACAACTGAATATATCAGTTATTGAAGAGCCAGACGCTAAGACGCAGAGCCGATAACATGTGAGTGAATCACAGTTGTCGGCTCTTTTATTGTGATAACGATTCAAACTGCATTGAAAGGATTAGACGCAGATTTGAATGTGGTTACTTTATTGTAGAGGAGGAAAAGAAAGTGAAAAATAGCATCATACAAATTAAAGGCGTTAAGAAATCTTATAAAGATGTTGAAGTACTGGGAGGCGTAGATTTTGAAGTAGAGCAGGGGGGGATCTTTGCATTACTAGGTTCCAATGGATCTGGAAAAACAACGATGATTAGAATCATGACGACTTTGCTTAAAGCAGATGCGGGGCATGTTGTGATCAATGGTTTTGATATTGAAAAAAATGCAATGAACATTAGAGGTTCTATCAGTCTTACGGGTCAGGTTGCTGCTATTGATGAAATTTTGACTGGACGTGAAAATCTTCAAATGATAGCAAAACTTAGACATCTTAAAAATCCAAATGAAGTTGCAGATGCGTTAATAAAACGTTTTGGTATGAGTGAGGCTTCAGGCCGAAGAGTCAGTACTTACTCAGGAGGTATGAAAAGAAGAATAGATATAGCAATGAGCCTTGTTGGAAATCCAAAGATCATTTTCCTAGATGAGCCAACGACAGGTCTTGATCCAGAATCACGCTTGGAAGTTTGGAAGATTGTAAAAGAGTTATCAGCTTTAGGAACGACTATATTTTTAACAACTCAATATTTAGAAGAAGCAGAACAACTTGCAGATATAATCGCTATTCTTCATGATGGAAAAATCATTGCTCAAGATACACTAGAAGGATTGAAAAAATTAATACCACCTGCAAAAGTAGAATATGTAGAAAAACAACCAACATTGGAAGAAATATTTTTAACAATCATAGGCAAAAAGGGGGAAAAATAAATGGAATCAACAAATAAATATTTTATGAAAGATATGAGTGTCATGTTTGGACGTTCTATGCGTCATATTTTTAGAAGTATGGATACAATTATTACAGTTAGTATTACACCAATCGCGATTATGCTATTATTCGTTTATGTATTTGGTGGTGCAATTCAAACAGGCACTGATAATTATATTGATTATCTATTACCTGGTGTGATGTTGATGACTATTGGTAGTGGGATTGCATATGTCGCTTACCGCTTATTTACAGATAAACAACGCGGTATCTTTGAACGTTTTCATTCTATGCCGATCGCGCGATCTACTGTATTGTGGGGACATGTATTAACCTCTATAATCTCTAATGGAATTTCTGTAGTAGTGATTATACTTGTTGCATTATTGATGGGTTTTCGTTCTTCAGCAGGAATCTTAGAGTGGTTAGCAGTATTTGGAATACTTGGGGTATTTACACTTGCTTTGACTTGGATTGCTGTAATTGCTGGACTTGCAGCAAAAACACCAGATGGTGCAGGTGCATTTTCCTACCCAATTATCTTCTTACCATTTATCAGCTCTGCTTTTGTACCAACAAATACGATGCCTTCAGCAGTACGCATTTTTGCCGAAAATCAACCTGTTACGCCAATAGTTGAAGCGATTCGTAATTTATTGTCAAACAAACCAGTAGGAAATGATATTTGGGTTGCAATTGTTTGGTGTATAGCCATAATAGTTGTAGCGTATATATTTGCTATGAGGATATATAAACGAATATAGCCTAAATCAATAACCATTTGCGTCATTGTATTGTCTACTCTGGATATGTTCAAGCGCTCAGTGAGGATAAGGGGGGTTATAAAATCATTTTTACTTTTACACTTATTTCATGTATAATATAAGCATAAAAATGAGTGAGAGTGGTGAGAGGACCTATGATATTTCCCGTATTGACGACAAAACTGCATAAGCCTCAGCTACCTGACAGCGTGATTTCAAGAGAGGAACTGCTAAAGGACAGCCACTTGGCAAGAGTGATTCTAGTGTCTGCACAGGCGGGCTCAGGTAAATCAACGGTTGTAAGTGCCTGGCTATCGAAACAGAACAGGGCTTACTGCTGGTATTCCCTAGATGATTGGGATAACGATTTGATGCAGTTTTTTGCATATCTAGTAGCTGGGATTAAGCCTATTGATGAGCATGTTTCTGAAGCGCTGGAGCAGTTACTAGACGCTTTTCAATCTATTGGGTTTGAGGCGTTTTTAATAGCATTGATCAATCAGATACATACCATTAAGTCTCCATTTATCTTGATATTAGATGATTATCATGTCATACGAAATGAACAAATCCATCAAGTGCTTAGGACGATGCTCGAACACTTTCCACCGTCGTTGCAGTTAGTTTTGATTACCAGGGAAGATCCTCCATTTCCACTGGCAAAGATGCGCGCAAGCAAGAGGCTTCTCGAACTCAGAATTTCAGAGCTCAGATTCACAGAGGATGAGGTGAAAGTTTATTTTTCGCAGCAGCTTCATTTAACATTAGAAGAGGCACAACTGCAGCACCTTATCAAGCGAACAGAAGGTTGGATTGCGGGTCTTCAGATGACGGCGCTCTCGATGCAGGGACTTGATGATATAGGAGTTTTTATCGAGGCGTTTACAGACAGTCATTATTATATTATGGACTATCTGATGGAGGAGGTACTTGAGCACCATCCTCCAGAAATCAAGACGTTTCTACTTAAAACTTCCATGCTAGAGTTTTTTTCAGGTGATCTCTGTGATGCTGTGCTCCAGCTCGAAGCAGGCGTCGGCAGTACCACCATTGAGAGGCTTGTGAAGACGAACAGTTTTATCATCTCTGCGGATTCATCTCATCAATGGTATCGATATCATCACCTCTTTAGAGATCTTCTCAGACAACGTCTAGACCATCAGTTAAAGAGTGAGTTAGAAAAGCTCCATCTTCGTGCGGGGCTTTGGTTCAAAACAAATGGACGTGAGCAAGAGGCCATTCATCACTTGCTAAAGGCAAATGCATTTGAGGAAGCGGCAGCACTGATTGAGTGTAAATGGGCTGAAATGGACATTCAGCTTCAGTCGACATCGTGGCTTGACATGGCAAAGAGATTGCCTGCGGTTATTATTGACAGAAGTCCTGTACTTGCCATGGGGTATGGGTGGGCACTGCTCGATATGGGAGAGATGGAAGCTAGTAGAGCGTGGTTTGACAAGGCGCAGGACTTGTACGATCGGTGTCAAGCAGATGCGTGTTCCCAAGACATTATTATAAGCGACATTACTCAGTTTGATTTATTGCCAGCGACGATTGCATCCGCATATGGGTATCTTGCCGCTGCTACAGGGGATGTTGAAGGGATTTTCACACATGCTCGGGACGCCCTCATACGGATTCCCAGCGAGCAGTATTATAAGCGAGGGGTTGTGAGCATGTTGCTCGCAATCGCACATTGGGGAATGGGAGATCTACATGAGGCAGAAGTAGTGATTGCCCAGTCCTTAAAGAGCATTAGGAGTTTTGTGAATCCACTGACTGAGAATTCCTTTTACATGGTGCTCGGTGAATTGTATATTCAGCAGGGAGCCTTGAGTAAAGCAAAAGCTCTATTTGAACAGACGATTTCAAGAGTGATTGAGCAGAATTGCGTCCCTATCCTACTGGCTAGTCTATACTTGGGCTTAGCCAAAATCGCCTTTTTACGAAGTGAAAACAGGGATGCATACGCATTGCTCGAGAAGAGCAAGGCCTATGGTCAGCGATATGCTATAATGGACTGGAAATACAAATACTATCTGCTCCTTTCGAGAGTTTATTGTAGTGAGGGTTTCTATGATTTAGCACGCGACTGCATCATGGAGGGCAAAGTGTATTACTTTATGAATCCACTTCCTGATGAAATTACCCTCGAAGAAATGGAAATCATGATTGATAACGCAGAGACACCCCTTCACCCAGATCCGGTATTGGAGGTAGAGGCATTAAACAAGGGCAATAGACCGTCGTTTAAAAAGGAACATGCCAATCAGTCGCTCTCAGAACTCCTCACAGTTAGAGAGCTTGAGGTGCTGGCGTTGATCGTGTCGGGATTATCCAACCAAGAAATTTGTGACACACTTTTTTTAGCACTTAGTACTGTAAAGGGTTATAATCAAAACATCTTTGGAAAGTTACAAGTGAATCGCCGTACACAGGCAGTGGCCAAAGCGAAAGAGCTTGGCTTGGTATAGTGGGTGCTCAGTAAAGGAAAACCTACTTTTTATAGTGCGATACCCTACTTTAGAAGGTGCACAGACCTCATCGATTTTAGTATGCTTATAATAAATAAGTAACTATAACGAGGAGGTTTTTTTAGTGAAGACACAAAGCTCAGTACTACCGGAAAAACAAAGTGAACAGATACCTATGCTGCTATCAAAGCTGTGGATATTTCTTTCCCTGAACTACATTTTGTGCGATCTCTTAAGCAATATGGAGATGTCGGTTATAAGGGGATTGGTTGAGGGCAATATCGCAGGAATTCCGATGACAGAGGGATTTTTACTGCTTGCAGGAATCTCACTGGAAATTCCGATTTTGATGGTCGTATTATCGATAATTCTGCCTTACAAGGCCAATAGAAGGATGAATATCGGTGCTGGCATTCTCATGATCATCTATCAACTTGGGTCATTTTTTGTGGGATCGGACGTAATACTCCATTATATGTTTTTCTCAGCAGTGGAGATTCTAGGAAATGCGTCGATTATAGTGCTTGCACTTAAGTGGAAGAGGTGATGAAGCGTGCTATACGTAATTGTCATTAGTGGGTATATTCAAGAGACGTGGTTTGAAGAGCTTATTATTATAAAGCAGCCCAATTTAACCACGAAGCTATGTGGACATTTCATCGATCAATCGGCTTTGTATGGCGTCCTTCGGAAAATTAATGACTTGGGTATTGACTTGATTTCGGTCAATCACATAGAAGATGAGTTTTCTTATGAAATCATAGAAGATAAGAGCAAAAGGGAGGATAATTCAAAATGACAAATAATAATTTTACAGATAACATAACCCAAATGAAATACAACGGAGGAGAAAACATCATTTCGAACAAAAAAACTGCACGGATTGCAGGTCTTTTCTTCCTGCTAATGGTGGTATTCGGTTTGTTTGCGGAGATTTTTTTCCGTCAAAAACTATTCGTCTCAAAAGATATTGTTGCAACAGCCAGTAACATTTTATCAAATGTCTTCTTATATCGAATAGGAATTGTAAGTGATATCCTAATGTCTCTGAGTTATTTGTTCACTGCCTTGATTTTATATAAACTGCTTTCTTCAGTAAATAAGAATATGGCAGCGGCAATGGTCATATTTGCAATTGCTGGGAGCGTATTGCTTATGTTTAATATTCTGAATGAATTTGCACCACTATACATCTTAAGCGGTAATGATTATCCGGGTGCTTTTAATTCCAGCCAGCGTCAGTCTCTGGCAATGCTTTTTTATAATTTACATGGGCATGGATATATGATCGGTCAGATTTTCTTTGCCCTATGGGTACTTCCTCTTGGATTTTTGATCTATAAGTCGAGATTTATTCCAAAAGTGTTCGGTATTCTGTTTGTAATTGAAACCATATTTGGACTGATGGCAGTTATAGTACATTTTCTCATTCCAAATGGAACTATAGAGACAATCCTATTGTTGCCGACAACAATAGCTGAATTCTCATTTATGTTTTGGCTGTTAATTCGGGGAATTAATGAATCGACTTATTGCTCGAAAAAATAAACTTTTTTGGGAAAAATCTTTAATAGTAAATTGGCTATTTTTTAACCGATAAAGTATGGAGGTGAAAACTATGAAGGAAGAAAGCAAATCTACAGGTACCGTGTCAACAAAGTGTCTTATTATAGTCTATTCATATCATCATAACAATACCTCGAAAATTGCTGATGAATTTTCGAAGGTGCTGAATGCACAGGTAATAGCACCTAAGCATGTAATTCTGGAAGAACTTCAAGAGTATAATCTTATAGGATTCGGTGCAGGTATAGACAGCGGAAGGCATTACAAACCGTTGCTTGATCTTGCCGACATGCTACCGGAAGCGAATAAAAAGCCAGCCTTTATTTTCTCAACAAGCGCAATACAGGGAGATGCCAAGGTTGCTAAGGACCATTCTATGCTAAGACAAAAGCTGCAGTCAAAGGGGTACGCAATAGTAGGCGAATTCAGCTGCAAAGGCTTTAACACTAACAGCTTTCTAAAGTATTTCGGGGGAATGAACAAGGGTAAACCTGACAGTGATGACCTTAAACATGCAGAAGAATTTGCTTTGAACCTGTTGCTATGCAATCTTAGGAGAAAAGCAGACTAGTAATTTGATTTTTGATTTAAAACAGCATGGATATGTTCCCGAGGTCTGACCCATCCTAATAATAAGCAGTTAAAATTTAATAAACAGTAAAAAAGCAGATGTTTATTTAAAAGAGACAACAGAAATAGAGGGGGTAAAAGCCGGTAAATCAATTATAAACATTGGGTTGAGTAAGTACGCATAATTAGTACTTGAAGAATGTGGAAATATAGATAGAGAATGCTTACTAGGTAATACCCTAAGGAACATTCTCTTTTTTGTAAATTTCTGCTATAATGAATCAAGTTAAATTAACATAGATTTCTTTTCCCCTTGGGAGAGTAAAAGTAGTGATTTCGTAAATTAGGAGGAAAATCATGAAAGTATCAGACCAATTAACAAAATCACAAATAAGGGCGCTAAATTATATAACAAAATACGCAAGAAGTCAAAAAAATGAAGCTCAGCTAACAATTAAGGAAGTGCTTCAAATGTCAAATATCGATCAGAAAGCATTTGGAGAGGCTGTAGATAAGATAAAGGGTCATGCTAGGGTTGCTTTGCATTTTCATCCAGATCGACCAGGTCATAACCGATACGTTCCTTAGAGATTGTGCAATAGGTGAAAAAAACCTTACACCACGAAAGCTACTTGATCATTTGCTAGTTAATCTAGAAAAGCCCTTCGCAGATCCTTCAAACAAAGAGCCAAACCGTAATCTTAATCAATATATTGAAGCCCAAGTTCATGGAGATATTTCTTTGAAAAACGACGTGGAAGTGTTAGTGATAGATCCTTCATTTAAGGGTATTTATACTGGACGAATTTTGGAGCGGATATGTAATGAATACTCAATTGAACGCTACTGGCACATGGGTTTTGCGTTAGGGGTTACTAGAAAAAGAGCCTAAGAAAAATTGATGAGCAACAATCTAATCACCCACGGGCCTATGGAGTAATACATCGCATAACTACTTTAAGAGAAAAAAGAGGTGTTGCAACATTTTGTTTAGATTGGTGTTTTAAAGAATGCGGAAATATCCGAATAGACACCCATAGAAATAACATTCCGATGTTAATGGCCTTAAAAAAGAATGATTATTTGCAGTGTGGTATTATTTATCTTGAAAATGGGAAGAAAAAATAGCCTTTCAGACGTATAAACACTGGTGTTGAGCAGGTACGGAGTATTACAATTTCAAGAGTATGGAAAAATAAATGGAAAATAAAGGAGATGTTAATTATGTATAAACTAAAAACACAAGAAAATGACAATAACGTCATCGAATTTATTGAAAAAATAGAAAATCTCAATAAACGTGAGGATGCGTATGCATTATTAGATATTTTTTCTGAAACGACTGGTCTTGAAGCAAAGATGTGGGGGACAAGTATTATTGGATTTGGTTCATATCATTACAAATATGATTCTGGCCATATAGGAGATGCTATGCTCGTTGGTTTTTCGCCACGCAAGGCAAAAATTAGCTTGTACTTAGCAACAGGGGATGTAGAATGGGGGAAATTACTGAAGGATTTTGGAAAACATACGTCGGGGAAAGCATGTGTATATATTAATAAAGTATCAGAAATTGATGTTGAGGTGTTAAAGAAATTAGTAAATCAATCTGTTGCATTTTTGAAAGAAAAATATCCAAGTTAATATACTATTGTGGAGGAATAGTATCAAATGTACTATCTGCCACCTCCACCCAACCATGTTGAGACGGTGGTGTTGATGTCAAATATATAAATTATGCAAGTTCAACATAATGGATGTTTAAGAAGAAATATATAATTAGTCGCTGAATTGATTGATTTTCTCTTGAGAATGTGGCATGATTAGAATAATGTAATGTGCATAATAGTGCATTATTTGAAATATTAAAAAGAAAGAAGGGTGACCATGATACATCAAGAGATTGGTATTGATTTGGGCACAGCCAATACGTTAATTTATAGAAGCCATAAGGGGCTGGTTTATAACGAGCCAACTGTTATTGCAGTGAATAAAGGAAGTAATCGGGTTTTGGCTGTTGGAACTGAAGCGAAAGAAATGCTTGGCAGAACCCATGATGGCGTTAAAGCTGTCAAGCCACTACTTCAAGGTATCATTTCAAATTATGAATATGCAGAGCTTATGTTGAAATATTGTTTACAAAAAACAGGGGGTACAGGTCTATTCAAACCCAATATTACTATTTGTGTGCCGAGTGGTGTTTCAGAAATTGAAAGAAGAGCTGTTGAAGAAGTCAGTTACCGTTTGGGTGCAAGAAATGTTTTTATCTTAGATGAACCTATTGCTGCGGCAGTAGGAATTGGCATCGATATTAATGGTGCTGTTGGAAATATGTTGATAGATGTGGGTGGTGGTACCACAGATATTGCTGTTATTTCACTTGGTGGGCTGGTAACAAATACATCAGTTAAGTTAGCCAGTGATGACTTTGATAATGCAATTATTAAATTGGTACGTGAAGTGCACCATGTTCTTATTGGAGAGCTTATGGCAGAAAAAATCAAGATGAAACTTGGAACCGTTGATTCTAAGTATGAGTATAAAGAAATGACCGTTAGTGGATTGGACATGGTGAAAGGTATTCCACAAATTATTAAAGTCAATTCAACAGAAATTAAAAATATCCTTATGCCGATCGCACTTATTTTAACTGAACAGGTGCAACAGGTTTTAGAAAGGACGCCTCCAGAGTTAGTGGCCGATATTGGACTAAAAGGTATTGTCTTAACAGGTGGTGGAAGTTGCCTTGATGGAATAGACAAGTTGATTGAGGAAAAAATTGGAGTAAGTGTCAAAAGAGCAGAGGAACCATTGTCATCTGTCGGAACAGGCCTGATGAAAAAGATAAATGGAAAATACATCAAAGTAAAAAACTAAGGCTCGCAGTACTTAAATATCGAGAGTGTGGAACATAAATATGGAGAATGCATCCTTAGTCAATAAATTAGGTGTGCATTCTCTTTTTTATAGCAACCTGTAAAATCGGTCACAAATCTAAATTGAAATATTTGTCCCATCAAACTTAGTGAATTTAAATCCTGTGAAATTTTCATTATATGTATTCTTATAGTCTTGTAATAATCGAATGGCCACAGTCTCCCCAAGCTTCATCCCTTCCATTCCATCTGAACGCCAATGTACACCTGACATATCTCGGCCTAGCGAAATATTACTAGCGAGTTTATTTAATTCACCACCAATAGTTAAGGGTTTACCTTTAAAAGCGCTTAATGACAATCCGTTTGAACTAGGCACAACTGGGTCAGGAATCACATAATCTTCATTAAAAAATGCTTTTAAAATGGTTACAGCAGCTCCCGCAATAGTAGCATGTCCAGCAGGATATGCTGGGTGTGTAGGGCAACCATCAGGATAGGCCATTGGCAATAAATAGGAACCAAATTTAGAATAAACTTCATTTACTACAGGTGAGTTGAGTATTTCTGGGTTGATCGGATAATTGGAATAATCTTTTAGTACATTATCTACACATCCGCCATATTCCTCAGGACGCAACCTACGATGGACTTGAAATTTTTGAAACCAAGCAGCCTCCAATCCCAATCTTGCAGCACGTGCAGTAAAATCTAACACATGAGCTGATCCAAAAGTTACAAATCCAATCTGAGTTTTTGAGCGCAAGTATGGATTTGTGGGTGCTAGTGCCTCTTGTCCGTAATTCAAGAGTATTAAACAAGCTGCCAGATACCCTTGATATGTAAAGTCATAGTGTACCCACTCACCTAAACCACGACCATTGTATATGTATCTGGGTTTAGATTCATAGCTACTTTTTGTACGCGGATTTAAACCGTTTTGAATATTTAACCATTCTTTATATTTTGTCATAAAGTATTCACCTGGTAAGGTTGTATTGTAGTATTGAAGAAGGGTGCGATCACCATAGGGTATGTCCAACAATAAAAACTGTGATATATATGGTCCGTTAAGGGTTCCAGGAAAACCACTTCGAAACAATGTCCTTGGTGTTACCATGCCTTTTTCTTTTGGTCCTTTAAATGCTGAAAAAAAAGACAAATCTTTTGCTGCTTGGATGGTGAAGTGATTGGTGCTATAATCCATAAAAGGTACATCTCTCACCAATGACATCCAATAAACCTCAGCCATTTCGCTTGCAATCCATGCACTACTAAAACTAGGTGGAACGGCTATCCCTAAATGATGTGAATCCGCTCCAGCAAGTTCATATGCATAACTTCCTTGGGGGTTACTTAGTTTTTTGTCGCCACCTAAGGGGATTTCTTCAAAGACACAAGGACTACCTATTGCGATAGCGCGCTTATATGCTTTGTAAGCGTATAAGTCGACTTCTCCAAGTTCATTATGTGGTAACGCCTTTGAATAGTTACCAATCTTATCTTTGTACTTTTCTTCATCATCGTTTGTTGGATGCTCTGGAATAGGAAGGTTCTTCTCGAAATTTGTGGCTTCTTCTCTTATTTGAGAGGCCTCTTCATTTCTTTGAGATGGTGTTAAGGGCCCAATATCTGCATCTGCTTGTCCAATGTTACGATTACATTTGTATCTTCTTTTATGATTTCTTCTGCAGTGATTCTCGATAAAATGTGTTTTTGGTGCTTTTTTCTGAATAATCTCACTCCCTTATATATTCGTATATTACATTGTATGTGATTTGATATAAATGTGCTATTAAGCGACTGGGAAAAGTAGAGGAACACATAAAAAAAGGTCGTGCTATTAGCAGATGAATAAAAAGTAATCTATTTTCGAAGGCAGGCTCATAAAAAAACTCATTTCTAGTTACCAGTAGTTATTTACCAGAAAAGAGTTTTTACACACTTTATTTTATAGACTTTTTAAATATTAACAAAGGTTTGCTTCCTTATTTTTTTTCCATTTTCGTTGCTGCTTTACAAATGACAGTAGTATTCTCTTCAATATCTTTGACAACGATAGCCCCTAACCCTGCAGTACTGTTTTGACCAAGGATCAGATTTTCTTTGATGCTGGCACAGGCACCAATTAATGAACCTTTTTTAACTTTTACGTTCGCAGAAATACAAGACAACGGGTTTATGGTACAATAATCTTCAATTGTTATATCATGGCCAACCGTTGAATTGAAGTTAACAACTACAAAATTACCCAACTTGATGTTTGTTGCGAATGATACGCCTGCAAAAATGATAGAACCTATACCAAGGTCATTCGTACAACCGGCAGGTATATTTGCGTTAGGATGAATAAGATTAGGGCATACAATATTATCGCATTTTATTAAAATGTTTTCTTCAATAGTTTGTTTTGCTGACGGTGCACCAATTGCAATTGCAATTCCAAGTAATTTATTTTTTTTTGAAAAGTCTTCAAATAAATCATTTGAAATAATAATCTTTAATCCGTTCACTTCTTGTCCTATATCATCAGAGTTATTAGAAACATACCCCAATAGATCGTAAATTCTATTATTTGAACTCTTATTGATATCATCAACTAAACCCTTTACTTGCGTAGCCAAACCACCGATACCAAATATTACAAGCGGAAGCCCATTCCATTGTCTGCCCACTTCATTTCCCTCCATTATTTTCTTTAATCCAGTAATCAAATAGTACTATAGCTTTACATTACGTTTATTCAAGATTGAGGATCTTTCTTGCTTCATCCGGTGTAGCAACCTCTTTATTTAATTCAGTTATAACTCTTTTTGCTCTTTCTACCAATTCTGTATTAGATTTTGCCAATATCCCTTTTGAATAATAAATATTATCCTCCATACCTACTCTAATGTGTCCGCCAAGAGCAAGGGTTGCATACATGATGGGCAAATGCGCCTTGGAAATACCAAAGGCTCCCCATGTAGAACCTGAAGGTATTAAGCTTTTTAAGAATACCAAATTCTCTATTGTAGCATCCATACCGCCCGCAGTTCCTAGAACAAATTGAAAATGGAGAGGAGCTTCCAAAATTCCTTCCCTTAAATAGTAAAGTGCATTATAAATCATTCCTGCGTCAAATACTTCTATTTCGGGTTTTATATGGTTATCCTGTATTATCTTCCCAAGTTTTTCGAGGAATCTAGGACTATTTAGATGAATATCAGAATGCATCCAGTTCATTGACCCACAGTCATAGGAGGCCAGTTCCGGTTTTAATTCAACAAGATGCTTTATTCTGTCATCATCAGGAAGCCCTAATTGTCCTGAAGTTGTAAGGTTGATCAAGATGGGGCACCCAGTATCTCGGATATATTTAACGGTTTCTTTGAATTTTTCCAAATCCATTGATGCCTTGCCATGATCATCACGGACATGAATGTGTGCTATAGAAGCACCTGCTTTCCAGCATGCATATATCTCGGTTGCGATTTCCTTCGGTTGAAGAGGAATAAAAGTTGTATCCTGCTTTGAAGACCTCGAACCCGTTGTAGCTACTGTAACAATTACTTTATTATTTAGTTCAGTCATCATAATCATTCCTTTCAAAGGATATTTTCATGTCACTTTTTAGTGCCGACTAAAACTCTGTTTAATAAGTATGCTGGCTCACTGATGATAGTTCTGATATGTTCAAATCCAGCGCTTTCCATTGCTTGGATCCAGAATTCAGTAGTAGCCAAACATTCCCCGTTTTCTGTCAGGAATCTAGGCATTAGTTTTATCTGTAGTAACATCCTCTCAAAGCTAACCTCTTGAAGATAGTATTTAGCTTTCTTTGTTAAAAGATCTAGGATATGTAGAATTCTCTCTTCACTCTGTACAGGCCCCATAACCAAAGCAAACTGGTCTCCGTGTACAAACTTCCCACCAGACTTTAGGATACGATAAACCTCCCTGGCACAAGTTATCTTATCTTCATGAGCTAAATGATGCAAAGCCCAATTCGTGACAACATAATCAAAGGTATTTGCCTCAAACTCCAGTTTATGAGCACTACCAACCGTATATTGTATATTACTGTTTGTACTAAATTTTTTCTGTAGCAAGTTTAACATCTCAGAGGCGGGATCTAATGCAAAGTATTCTATGTCGGGATACTTTTTTATAGCTTTTTCAAGAATCGCTCCGGTCCCACAACCTAAGTCAAGAATTCTCTTTGGTGAACTGCTTATTTCTGCAACGATAGTCTCAAGTTGTATTTGGTAAGATTTATCCTTTGCCATTAGGTTGTCATAATCAGAACTAACATCATTCCAATGAGTCGTTACATTGTTCTTATCAGACAATAACATTCACTCCTTATATGTAATATTGCAATTATAGAATCATTATATGTGGACATGCTTTGTTTTGTTCCATGAACGAACCATGAAAACAGGCAGAACCTAATTAAGCGAGGAACGATTATTTCAAAACAACAAAAGCTATGCATTTTTAGACGGTGGAAAAACATCGTCAATCATAATCAGGGCATCGTATTCTTAACACCTTTTAAATTGGTTTTCAAATAGTTTTGAGTTATTCTAAATTCATCATCATAAGCATAATTTAGAAACCGATTATAGTCATCGATACATTCAATCATTGTTTGTATTTTTTTATAAGAACTTAGGCTGGACCAAATCCCTTCGTCATGAATTCTATAAAGTGTCATAGGAGCCTTCACATAACCAATATCTCCAAATTGTGAATAGTAAATATTTAACATCCAGTCACCAACAAACATTTCATAAAATTGTTCCGGAATTTGATCGAAATATTCGCTGCTATAAAAACAACAGGACATGGTTCCAAGGAGGTATTTTGTAATGATATACGACGTCGTAAAAATTTCACCAATTTCTACTTGTTGTAAATCGAATAGCACTTTCGTATTCTTATTTTGATCATAAATATGAATACTATCAAATGTAATGGCACATTCAGGATGACTTTCCATAAATGCTATATGGCTTTCAATTTTATGATTGTCAATCCAGTAATCATCACCATTCATGAGTGCAGTATATTGACTTCCACTACAGGCTTTAAGTACTCGCTTTAAGTTTCTTACCATACCCAAATTTTCTTCGTTTTTCAAAACTTCAAAAGTTATGTTTTCTTCTAATTTTGTATTTTTAAAGTAATCATCAATTATTTCTGCAGTTTTATCGGTTGATGTATCCTCTCCGATAATGATGTTTAATCTGAAATGACCCTTTTGATGAACAATTGAATTGAGACATTCAACTATATATTTTTCTTGATTATAGGTAAATAAACCGACATTAACAGTCGGTAATTTCTCCTCACTCTTATTTTGCATTTCAAGCAATTTTGTATATAAGTTTTTAAGCTTTATCGATATAAGCTCTGCGCTGTGTATATTGTTCTGAGTTTTTTCCTTTTTTTGAAATATACCAAATCGAGTTGTTTCATATAGTAAAATATAATCTTCTTTTAA
The DNA here is from genome assembly GCA_002841625.1 of Firmicutes bacterium HGW-Firmicutes-1. Lineage (NCBI taxonomy): Bacteria > Bacillati > Bacillota > Firmicutes bacterium HGW-Firmicutes-1. The sequence continues at coordinate 28,237 of PHAG01000007.1, forward strand.
TTGCTTATATAAGCATTTTACAGTGTCTTTATGTAGGGCATCTATGACAATTAGGCCATTGTCACTTACTGAAGGTATATAATAATCAATACTAGTTTGAAGATTCTTACGATTAAGATAGCCATTGATATACAGCATATCAATTTTGATGTTTTCAGTTTCAGAAACCGCTGTTGAAGAAGGCTTTCTTATTGTTTTGACAACTTGAGTAAGCCCAAATTTCCCAGTATTAATTAGGACATTCTGATACATAGCTTCATAATCAATATCTTTGAGAGTGTTGTTTGCGGACTGATCTGATTTTTCATATGTATCATATTCATCTACGCAGTAAGGGAAAATTCCATAAGCTTTTCCATTATTGTCTTTAAATGCTTCTGCAAGAGAAAAAAAGCTCCTGCCGTCGTATACACCAATTTCTAAGTGGTTTTTTAGACCAAAGTTTTTTGCCAAATACGCCATTAAATAACATTGTGATAATGGTGCACCGTTGTCATACGCATATAAAGAATGATCACTATGTATATTCTTGATTCTATTAAATAAGCTGTTTTCCCATTGCATTAGTATCCTCTCCAACAAAAATAATTTTGAAATTGTCTCTGTTCATACTCACTTTAGAGCAGTTGGAAACACATGCATATTAGAACATGTACTATTATTGTATGTAAGATTTGTTTTAATGGTGCTCTCCTGTAAGGGTGTTTTCTGTCTGAATGGACGAGAAATGCACTTGTTTTTTCACCCTTCTGGTAAGCTTATTGGCGTTTTTTGAATTGGTCACAATAGTGTATATAGGAACTTGAAGAAGGTGGTTGTTAAAATGAGAAATAAACGAATAAAATATTTAGACGAGGTATTTTCACCCTATGAGGACTTGCATACGGTCAAGGAAATGTATCTTTATGCTTTTATAGCCCAACGCAGTTTAGCAGAACGAGCACGACTATTGGCATTACATTCTTCTGATGATGGTCGAATAGAATCGGGAGCTATTTCAAGGTAGACGCCTTCACGAAAAAAGCGTTGAAAAGATTTTTTAACGAGACGATCTTCTCCTGAATGAAATGAAAGTATAGCAACGCGCCCACCTTTGGCAAGGGTAGCAGGAAGTTTTTCCAAAAATTCATATAACACTTCAAATTCATTATTGACATCAATTCTGAGCGCTTGAAAACATCGTTGACAGGATTTTTTTATCTCATGGTCCCTATCATTTTCTGGAATAAAGTTCAGAGCATCTTTGATGATTTGTTGGAGTTGAGTTGTTGTTGAAAGGTCTTTTCCTTTTTTTATCTCGGAAATAATGGCACGAGCAATTGCTGCAGCATTAGGCTCATCCGCATTTTCTAACAACATACCTTGTAATTCAACTTGTGAAATGGTTTTTAAACGAGCTGCTGCAGAGATACCTCTATTAGGATTAAGTCGCAAGTCTAAGGGCCCTTCGTTCTTAAATGAAAATCCTCTTTCAGGATTGTCTATTTGCATTGAAGAGACCCCTAAATCTGCCAATACAAAATGGAGCGGTCCCGATTCGACAGTAATTTGATCTATATTGGAAAAGTTCATTTGTTTGATCGTTAAAATTTCGGAACCATAACCTAAACGCTCTAAACGCTCCTTAGTGCGCGGTAATTCAATAGAATCTACATCAATTGCATACAAGTGCCCTTTTGAATCTAAACATTTAAGCATCTCTAAAGTATGACCGCCATAACCTAGGGTTGCATCTAATCCAGTTTGTCCAGGAGTAATTTGTAAGAATTCTAATATTTCATTAACGCAAATTGAACGATGCATACCAGCAGGAGTACTACCCTTTTGAATAACCTTTGCCACAGCATCAGCATATTTCTCTGGTTGCAGTTCCTTGTATTTTTCTTTAAAAACTTTAGGATGAGTGCCGTTATATCGAATACGTCGCGGACGTTTTGGCTCTTGATTATCCATTGCATAACCATAATGATTTTGCGTTTATAAATTCGAAATTTGAAATTGATGTTTTATAAAACGTTGAGATCATGTTTTCCTCCACTTTTTTAATTTCTTATTGTAATGTTGTTACAAAGCCTATGATACCAAATACAAAGTATAAAAGCAAACTCAATTGGGGTCTTGCGTATAAAATTACAATTTAATGAGAGCAGGATGCAAAAATGTTTTATTTATGATGAGAATATACCCAAATATAGTAAAGTTTATGGCTAAAAAAATCTATCTATAATCACTTATATAATTAAATTAAATACCCTGAAATTTTTTTGTGGACAGATGTAACCTTATTTTTTGTGTTAGTTAGAATATATCTAGACTGGTCTCAATGACTAGTAATACTTGACATATATTAATATTTATAATATGCTAAAATTAGCTAATTTTCTTGGGGAGAAAAAGGAGATATACATATGTTATGTGGGAATTGTGGTAAACAAATGTTAGATGGGGCGTTAGCCTGCTCAAGCTGTGCAGAGAAAAATCCTTTTGCACCAGTAAGAGAACCAATTAAGCCATTTGCAGAAGTGGTAAAAGAAGCACCAGTAAGGGAGCCAATTAAGCCGTTTTCAGAAGTAGCAAAAGAAGCACCAGTGAGGGAGCCAATTAAGCCGTATTCAGAAATGGAGAGGCAAAAGAAGCACCAGTGAGGGAGCCAATTAAGCCATTTGCAGAAGAGGCAAAAGAAGCACCAGTGAGGGAGCCAATTAAGCCATTTGCAGAAGTAGCAAAAGAAGCACCAGTGAGGGAGCCAATTAAGCCGTTTACAGAAGAGGCAAAAGAAGCACCAGTAAGGGAGCCAATTAAGCCGTTTTCAGAAGTGGTAAAAGAAGCACCAGTGAGGGAGCCAATTAAGCCATTTACAGAAGAGGTAAAAGAAGCACCAGTGAGGGAACCAATTAAGCCATTTGCAGAAGAGGCAAAAGAAGCACCGGTGAGGGAGCCAATTAAGCCATTTGCAGAAGAGGTAAAAGAAGCACCAGTGAGGGAGCCAATTAAGCCGTTTTCAGAAGTGGTGAATAAGATTTATGAAGAAGATAATAGTTTATCTCCAAAAGAAGATACAGAGGATCTTTGCGTTATTAATGATGAATCTTCAGATTCATTGGATCTAGCAAGGTTTCTAGTTGGATTATGTTTAGTAGTGTTAATGTTTGTCCTTAAGATATGGAAATAGAATATTAATCTATTAATATTTTCGAACAATTTTAGCCGCCTTTAATAGGCGGTTTTTTATTTATAAAATCTAATAATAGTAATTTCTAGAAAGTGTGATAAGATGTAATATAGTATTTATGTGAAAGGAGAAATTAAATGGTATTTCAAGATTTAAAATTAAATCCATCTATTATAAAAGCAATAGAAGATCAAAAATATGAAAAACCAACTCCAATACAAGAAAAAGCGATTCCGTCAATATTAAGTGGAAAAGATTTGCTTGGATGTGCACAGACAGGAACTGGTAAAACAGCTGCTTTTGCAATTCCTATATTACAAATGCTTTCAGAAGATAGTATCGATCATGAAGTGTACAATCAAATTAAAGCATTGGTTTTAGCACCTACTCGTGAATTAGCTATTCAAATTGGTGAAAGTTTTCAAACTTATGGACAACATCTAAATATTCAGACCGGTATTATTTATGGGGGAGTAACTCCAAAAAGACATATCAAGGTAATGAAAAGAGAGCCCAATATTTTAGTTGCAACACCTGGGCGACTTCTTGACTTGATTGAACAAGGATATGTTGATTTAAATAGTATAAAAATGTTTGTACTTGATGAAGCAGATAGGATGCTTGATTTAGGAATGATACGAGATGTTAAAAATATCATATCAAAATTGCCAAAAGAGAGACAAAACCTTTTGTTTTCAGCAACTATGCCGCAAGAAGTTTCGAAACTTGTTCATTCAATTTTAAGAAATCCTGTAAAAATAGAAGTTAAAAGTAATAGCAAGACTTCAAATGAAATGGATATTAAACAACAAGTATATTTCGTTGATGAACCAGACAAAACATCATTGTTATTGCATTTGCTTGAAGATAAATCATTTGAATCTGTATTGGTTTTTGCAAGAACTAAAATGAAAGCAGATAAAGTTAGTAAAGCGATTAATATAAAAAATATAAGATCTAAAGCTATTCATGGCGATAAAAATCAATCTGAAAGGCTAAAGGCTTTGGAGCGTTTTAAAAATAAAGAAATAAGGGTTTTGGTTGCCACAGATGTAGCGGCAAGAGGGATTGATATAGAAAAATTGTCACATGTAGTGAACATGGATATTCCAAACGTTCCCGAAACATATATTCACAGAATTGGACGTACAGGTAGAGCCGGGATGGGTGGAACAGCAATTTCACTTTGTAGCAATCAAGAAACAGCATTTTTAAAAGATATTGAAAAACTTCAAGGCAAATCAATAGAGGTTGTGGAAAATCATCCATATGTATGACTGTTCTTCGTAAAACTTAAGACTGGATTTAATTATCCTAAAAGAAGTTATTTTATAAAAGGTTGAGGAGATAGGGTAGAGAAATTAGAAATTAGAAATTATAATTATAAGCGTGAAGCTAGATATAGATGTTCCACCTAAAAACAGTTTTGAATCGTTTGATTCAAAACTGTTTTTTTGAGATTAATAATCGTATTAATCTATGCTTGGGCAAGCATCATTTGTGTTTCACGTAATTATAGCATACTTTGCCCCTGTTGCATATAAAATGATGATAATTCTTGACAGCGATGATTATTTTGGAAGGTATTGCAATCCGAAATAGTAAGGTTCTAGTAGAAAAAGCACTTTAAGTTATGGTAGTATGATATTAAGTAGGATCTAGGAGGGGTTTATGAGTAATAAAACTACATCTTTATGGCAGTGTTACTGCTAGTGGGTGAATGGGTTCTAATAAGAATTAAACAATAGGAGGATGACTATGAAATTTTTATGGACTACAATTTATGTAAACGATATGGAAGCTTCTCTAAAGTTTTATCAAGAAGTGGTAGGATTGCCACTCAAAAGAAGATTTACTTCACCAACAGGCATGGAACTTGCTTTTTTAGGTTCTGGAGAAACAGAGGTTGAGCTGATTTGCGAAAAAGATGGTAAGGAAAAACTCATTGGGAAAGAAATTTCAATGGGTTTTGAAATCAATTCAGTGGATGAGAAAATTAAAGAGTTTGAAGCAAATGGGATAGAAATCTACAGTGGACCTGTGCAACCCAACCCTATGATTCGTTTCTTCTATGTACTAGATCCAAATGGTCTAAAGATACAGTTTGTGGAGCGAATTCAAGCTTAATATTATTTCCTTCTTCGTTCTTTGAATGTAGAAGGATTTTTTTGTATTGCGGCCCATGAGAGAATAAATTATACTTTAAGTAGAAAAGTCGGTCGGGAATGTTTAAGGAGGGTTATGATGTCAAAGAACATAATTTATTATTTTTCAGGTACAGGTAATTCGCTTTCTATAGCAATGGAGTTAGCAGAGAAATTGGGTGAAGCAGCTTTAATTCCTGTATTGTCTATTGACAGTGATTATATGATTTCATCTGAGGTTGAGACAGTAGGGCTTGTTTATCCAATTTACATGAATGCTACGCCACAAATCATTCAGGAATTTATTAGTAGGATAAAGTTTGAAAAAAACTGCTATGTTTATGCAATAGCAACTCATGGGGGTATTCCAGGTAAGGCAGGGTGTCATCTACATAAGGTGTTAAAAGACGAGAATATTAGTTTGAAGGCATATTTTGAAATATGTATGATTAACAATACACCTAAAGGGGTAGCACCGAAATTCTTAATGAATTTAGATTGGGAAAAAGAGATTGCTGAGGATAAGGTTATCCCTATTCTTCAACAATCTATTGAAGAAATACAGAGCATTGTCTCTTTTATACAATCAAGAGACACAAGTTCCATTGAGGTACTACAAGCAAAAGAAAAAGGATTTCAGTATTGGATCATGAAGCAATTGTGGAAGGTAAGCGGGCATTCAAAGCCGAAACTTCAATTTTTACTGGGAGATGGATGTATCGGTTGTGGTATATGTGAGAAAGTTTGCACAACAAATCGTATTAAACTTTCAGCTGGTAAGCCCTATTGGGAAGGGGAAAAATGCCATTATTGTTATGCTTGTTTTAACTTTTGTCCAGTTCAAGTGATTGGAGTCAAGTACTATACAAAAAAATTAGGTAGATATCATCATCCTGATGTTGGTTGGGAAGATGTTGCTGCGCAGAAACATCTACAGTAAAGGCAATAGTTAACTGGCCCATTTAACTGATGTGCAAGCGAAGCTTGCATTCGGTTACGAAACCGTAGCGAATGCGGAGATTTTGTAACATTGAATATTTTTACTTGCAAAATAGTATAAAGAGTGTAAGATTGTCTATGTAATGCCTTTCTGAATAAATCGAGAAGAATTGAAAGGTGTAGCTTGACGTGGAGGCAATATCATGAAAACAACAAAATCCAATACTTTTACAATATTACCCAATACAAAAATATTCATTCAGCAGGGTGATCCTGTATTTTTAGGATCTCCGTATGCGAAGATAAAGGCTTTTTTAGAAGAGCAGTATTCCTATAAACTGCTATTAAACATCCAGAAGAAAAGCCAAGTGATTGATGAAGATAGAGAGGAAAATGCCATTTATTTTATTCTATCAGATAAAGTGTGCTCAGGAGAAGGCTATCAACTTTGCATTACGCCAAAAACGATTAAAATCATTGCATCAACACATGTCGGACAGTATTATGGGGTTGCTACCTTGATTGATCTTATTATGAATCAAGGTCTTCGATTGAATGAAAAGGTCTTAGATGACGAACCTTATTTTAAACACAGAGGTGTTATGTTAGATATTACCAGAGGACGCATTCCAAAATTATCTTATCTCAAAGAAGTGATTGATGTTTTATCACACTATAAAGTGAATCAGCTACAGATGTATATGGAACATACCTTTCAGTTTTCGTTTATGAGTGAAGCGAGTATGGGAAAGGATGGTCTTTCCTCCATGGAATTTATGGAGCTGGATGCCTATTGTTATGAACGGCATATTGAGTTGATTCCCTGCATTGCAACCTTTGGACATCTTTATGAATTGTTAAAAAGCCACAGCTTTAAGCATCTATGCGAATATGAAAATTTTAACGATGAACATTTTTCATGGATGAATCGTCAAATGCGACATACCATCGATTGTATGAATCCTGAGAGCTTAGAACTTGTGAGGCAAATGATTAAAGAAATTACTCCTTGTTTTCGAAGCAAGTATCTGAATATTTGTGGTGATGAAACCTACGATATGGGAAAAGGGCGGAATAAAGAAAGATTTACTGAAATAGGAGGAGCAAGGCTGTATGTTGACTTTTTAAATCAAATACTTGATACGGTTATTGAACATGATAAGATCCCAATGTACTGGGGGGATGTTATATTACAATACCCTGAATACATCAATGAGATTCGGACAGATGCCATACCCCTTCATTGGTGGTATGAGGCAACGGTGAAAGAAGCTGATTTCGCTGTATTTGAGAGAACACATAGACCTTATTATTCTTGTCCTGCTACAGCAGGTTGGAACCATTTTATGAATGATTATAAACGCGCATATAGCAATATAGATAAAATGATTGAATATGGCGTGAAATATAATGCAGCAGGTATTTTGGTGACCGACTGGGGTGATTTTGGACAAATTAATCATCTTTCTACTTCGCTCCCACTACTAAAATATGGTGCAAAAAAAGCTTGGAATCCAAGTGCTAAGCCTGCTGATAGATTGTTTGACAAGTCCTATGTCGAGATGCTAGAAGATATTGGAAATGAGCGTGTTGTTACTTGGGAACATTTAATGAAGTGGTTTTATGGTCGATATCATAATGATTTTATGCTTGGAGACATTACCAATGAATTTCAAGGTCTAAAAGAGTCACTTTTACTAGAAAGCTATGACCGACTAGAAGTACTTGAAGAACGTGTCTCAGGGATAGCACCTTTTTATAACGGTTCCATAAGCGATGATCTTGTAGAAGTTTTTTGCGATATACAAGGGATGAAGTGGATGATCGAATTTGTAAGAGTTATAAAAGAAGAACGAACAGATGCTAAGCTCGCTACTACAATTGAGAATTGGTTTATGGATTATGAAGATTTATGGAGAAAACGTTACAGAGAAAGTGAGCTTTATAGAATACGGGAAGTAATTATAAAGCTATGTAGTTTCTTGAGGACCAATATATAAAGTGAAGCAGCTTTATTGGATAAAATCTATAGGAGAAAATGTATGGCCTGGAGTAAAACAAAACAATATCTGGAGAGCTTTCTTAGTCCTGGACTAGTGGGTAGGGTGGAATACCGTACTACGAGCTATCGTTATTTACCGGATAAGTCAGGTCGGTGTAATATAATAGTAGATAAGAAGGAAGTCTTCAATATGAGTGACATAACTACCATGATTCGGTGGTATCAGACAGAGCAGGAAATAAAAAATGATTCTAAGTTACAAATTCCGATCAGTAATGAAGACATTGAAACGATCAGAAAAGATACCGGGGGAATGGTACCAAATGAGCGACTAGGGGTGATTGCTAGGGACCGAAAAATAGCTGTCTACGCAAAAGAAATGCTGGTTGCGCAGACAGTTTTATGTAAATCGGATTTTTATTCTGTTTCTAATATATTTTTATCTGAGTCCATAGAAAGAAATATGGATAGTAAGGATATTTTATTAAATGTTTTGGCGTTGGTGGACAGACGAGTTGGGAAAAAGAGGCTTTTAAGCTTAGAGGAAAAGATAAGGTTGAAGCACCCAATTGTGCAGTATTTTTATGACCTACGGTGCAGCACATTATAATTATTCTGCTAAATCAAAAATACAAGCTTAGCTTTATAGAAGAAAGGAGAAACAAATGAATGTAGAAAAATTAAAACAAGCAGAGCATGAATTTCTGATGCGTTATCCAGGAGGATTTGAACATCCTGACATGGTGAAAATTAGTAAAAAGCATCATCCTGAGAAAATGAATCAACTGGCACAAACTGTATTTGCACCGGAGAAATTTGCTTTTCCAGAAGAAATCGTGAACAATATGGTCAAGGTCGTGAGCCAGTCATCGATGATCTCGTTATTTGAAAAACCTAAATTTCGAGATTTTGTTAATACACTCAATGCTGATGAAAGAATGCTTCTAGCAAAAGGCTTAGAGGAAACCATCCATGGTAATCAAGAGATGGGTTTCCAATGGATCATTGATATCTTGCTAATTGGAAAGATGGCAAAGTGGCCTATTGTAACAATCTGTCCAGTTTACTATCGACCAACAGTTGAAGTGTTTGTAAAGCCAACAACCGCCAAGTTCATTGTACAACAGTTTGAACTTAAAGAAATTAAATATCAGTCACGTCCTAATTTCGATTTTTATCAACGTTTTAAAGAGTATATTGATGAAATGAAGACGCTGGTCTCACCAACTTTGTCGCCTAGTAATCCTGCATTTACAGGATTTTTAATGATGGGAATGCCAGAACACAATCTATTGTAAACCATTTGTGTTATAATATGGAAGATTCGTTATTTTATTTAACCGAATGCGAAGGTTTTGTAACATTGACAAAGGAGCCATAAATGAAAAAAATAAAACTTACCGAATATAGCCATGGAGCTGGTTGTGGATGCAAGATTTCACCAGCAATTTTAGACGCTATTTTAAAAACAAATCAAAATACTACTTTAAACTATCCAAACTTACTTGTTGGAAATAGTACGAAGGACGATGCAGCAGCCTATGATTTGGGCAATGGATTTTCAGTTTTAAGCACAACAGATTTTTTTATGCCGATTGTAGATGATCCTTACACCTTTGGAAAAATTGCTGCTACAAATGCGATGAGTGATATTTATGCAATGGGTGGAAAACCACTGATGGCAATTTCTATCCTGGGTTGGCCAATCAACGTTCTTTCACCAGAAATTGCTAGAGAGGTGATTGAAGGTGGACGAGCTGTTTGTGAAGATGCAGGTATTCCACTTGCAGGAGGGCATTCTATTGACTCACCTGAGCCGATCTTTGGACTTGCAGTCACTGGAATTGTTGAAAATAGCAGGTTAAAACAAAATAACAAAGCAGTTTCGGGATGTGAAATATTCTTAACCAAACCTCTAGGAATTGGTATTTTAACAACTGCACAAAAAAGAAAAAAGATAGAAGACGGACATATTGATGTGGCAATTGCTGCTATGTGTACATTGAACAAGATTGGTTCACAGCTTTCATCACTAGAAAGTGTAGTTGCATTAACAGATATTACGGGGTTCGGATTACTTGGACATTTAGGAGAAGTATGTGAAGGTAGTGGTATTTCGGCTATTATTGAATATGATAAAATCCCATTATTACCAAATACAAAAAAATACCTCAAAATGGACTGTATATCTGGAGGGACAATAAACAATTTTAAAAGCTATGGGCACACAATTGAAGAAATGACGGAAGAACAAAAATATATCTTATGTGATGCACAAACATCTGGTGGACTGCTTGCTATTGTGAAAAAGGAAGGTGTTTCAGACTTTCTAAAAATAACCTCTCAAGCGGGTTTATCTCTTCAATCCATTGGTCATACGTGCAATCGATTTGAAAGTTTAATAAAGGTTATATAAAAATGAATCAATATGAATGGAAAGATTTTGAAAGAATTGTTATTGACGAAATACCCCTAATTGATGTACGTGCACCCATTGAATTTGAAAAAGGTTCTTTTATAAACGCTGTCAATCTGCCACTTATGAATGATGAAGAAAGACACTTGGTAGGAATCTGTTATAAAGAAAAAGGCAACGAAGAGGCTGTCCTATTAGGACATCAATTGGTGTCAGGAGAAATAAGACAAGCACGAATAAATTCCTGGAAAACTCATTTGGACCAATACCCAAATAGTTTGATCTATTGCTTTAGAGGGGGTCTTCGATCTCAAATTAGCCAACAATGGATTGAGGAGGCAACAGGTAAAAAAATACACAGACTGGAAGGTGGTTATAAAGTCTTTCGAAATTATTTGATTAAGGCCCTTGAACCTTCCCAACAAAAGAGCAAACCTATTTTAATAGGTGGGTGCACAGGAGTAGGTAAAACCATATTACTTAAGAAGCTTGATTATGCTATAGATCTCGAAAGTATCGCTAATCACAGAGGTTCATCCTTTGGGAAGCAATTAGAACCTCAACCTAGTCAAATCAACTTTGAAAATAATCTTGCTTATGCACTCCTTCAACATAGACATAAAGATCACCGATATATGATTCTTGAGGACGAAGGATACAATGTAGGTCGATGCCTTATACCAAGACCACTGGCTGAATACTTTAAAGGTGGTGAGTTAGTGATATTAGAAGCCTCTTTTGAGGATCGTGTTCATAATACGCTAAATGAATATGTTATTCAATCTCAAGCCCTTTATCGAAAGGCATATGGGGGAGAGCAAGGAATGGTTGAATGGTCTAATTATATACGAGATAGCATAAAGAGAATTAAAAATCGCCTTGGAGGCGATCGTTATAAAAAGGTCTTAGATTTTTTTGAACACGCTTATCAAGAACAATTGTATTCAGGAGGATTTCATCTACACAAAAATTGGGTTGAAATGCTTTTAAGAGATTATTATGATCCAATGTACAATTATCAAATAGAAAAGACTACAAGTAAAATAGTATTTAAGGGGAACGATGACCAAGTGTTTGCTTATTTGGAAAATAAATTATTCGATAAATGAGAGGCAAATGAAATATTAAGACCTATGAAAAGAAGGTGATATTATGGAAAAAGTTTATAATTATACAATAACAAATCAAGAAATATTTGAGAATGTTTTTAAAGATGATAAGGTTCTAATGAATCATGTTGTTGTTCCACCAGGCAAAGTGTTTCCTAAGCATCCAACTGATGCGATTGTTTATGTTCTTATCATTCGAGGGGAATTAAGTATAACCTTTGAGAATAATGAAACCAAAATTTTTAAAGTCGGTCAAGTAGTAAATCTTTCTAAAGGAGTTAACTCTGAACTAGGCAACAGAGGGGAAGACCTTTTAGAGCTTTTTGTTGTTAAATATGAATACGATCTTTAAGATGAATATCGAACTTTAGTAGAAACGAATGAGGGGATAATTTCTTTTGATCTGGAAATAATATGTTTACAGTAAAAGAAAGGACTCTAAAATATTATGAACAAGTCAAAAAATAAAAACACTCCCAATCCAACGTATGCTAGTACTGCTCACAATAACAATGCCACAATCGATTATCAGTCAAAAGATAGAGAAAATGCTATTGAAAACATCAAAAAAACATATCCTACAAAAAGATAATAATACGAAGTTGGAAATGATGATGAGTAGGATACACAGTTTGAGCCCGAAAGTTGGGCTTTTTTATTGCAACAATTTATGTTATTCTATGGTAAATGAGGATATGATAAAAATCACCATTTTAGGAGGTTTATTGATGAATAACAATGATATACTAATTAGATTAAGATATGCACTAGAGATAAGAAATTCAGATTTGGTGGAGATATTTAAGCTTGGTGGCATTGAAGTAACACAAGAAGAAGTTATGAAAATGCTCATAAAATCAAAGAATAGTGACCATGATGATATTGATAATAATGATGATATAGAAGAGAATGATGAGAAAATAAAATGCACTTATTTTATGATAGATTCATTTTTAAATGGCTTTATTATATTTAAAAGAGGTCAACAAGGTTCAAAAACAGGACAACACGAAAGTCCGGCACCGTCTATGAAGAGTAGTGAAAGTGTTAATAATCTCATGCTAAAAAAATTGAAAATAGCACTATCTTTAACAAGTGACGATATCCTTGACATATTAAATGAAGCGGGAATCATCATATCAAAAGGAGAATTAAGTGCGGTATTAAGAAAAGAAGGACATAGGAATTATAAAGAATGTGGAGATAAATATGCTAGGAATTTTCTGAAAGGATTGGCTATAAAATATAGAGAATAATTTTTGCTTTTAAGCCCTACAATAGCAAACCCACACCAGTTTGAAGGTGTGGGTTGTTTTATTGTAAGGGTATTTGAAAGTTTTGCTGTTCTTGCTGCTGAATGGTCTGCTTACCTTTTTCAATTTGTTGGGCATCATTTGGGCTAATCACATAGAGTAGTTGTTGAAGTTCACCGACATGTTTCTTTTCTTCATCTGCGATATGTTGTAGAACTTTTTTTGCGCGTTCATCAGTGGTAGCCATCACATGGGATTCATAACCAATTATGGCTTCGTACTCTCCAGCAATATCAACACGTAAAGCTTGAGCTAATTCTTCATTTGACATTTGACGAGGCACGTTTGATACAAAGGGATTTCCTAAAATTGCGATAAAAAACACCTTCCTTTCTTCAAGTTAGACTTAGTTTAGCCAAAAAGAGAAGAAGTATACAAATACCTATTAATTACGACTTTTCTTTTGCTTAGATTTTTTTCGATTTAAAACCTCAATATCTTCTTGGAATGAAAGGTCTTCTTGACCAGCCATTGCCTCAATATGGTGTATTAACTCATGTTTTATAGTATCCATTATTTCTTTGTGCCAAATATTTAAAGGTTCATCTTCTAGAAAATATTGAAAAGATCCATAATACAATACCACTTGATTTCCCAATTCATCTTGAATGTATTCCCCCATAATATAATAATCTTTTTCTTCATTATCCTCAAGTCTTTTAGGGCTCACATGGATTCCCATGTTTAAGTCTCTGAGTAGTATAGGGGGTATTTCTTTTTCGGATACATACACAACATAATCTGAGAATTCATCAATTTTCATTTTTTGTACTTCCTTTAGGTTACTAATAACTATGTGTGTTGACAAGGAAAGTTCTGCATAAGCAATTGGAAAAGCGGCAGATATGAACGAGAGTTTAAACTCGGTGTATAAATAACAATGTTATTTAACACTGCGTAGCCGATTTTCTTCTTTAAATATATTGTCGATGTATCAACTTAAACATGACTTGGTTTTCCATTGCCAGTGGGTTTGAATGAGCAAAGAAAATGACACCGTTGGTAGGTGACAAAATCTGTGCGATTACATTACCTTCATAGGGATGGAGGATTTCAGCGAGCACCTGTTGATAAACTACGTCGTCACCGGGTTTAACCTTGCTTCTAAAGATACCAGCAGTATGTGTGTGGACGGTGATGAGATTGTCATCTTCTAAGGAACTGGAAATGTATCCACTGTGGGTATGGTATTTGATAATGCCCATACGACTTAAGAATCTCAAGATTGAGGTAACGGCTTCTTTTGCCGATGCTTCATCGATAGCATCCGTCTGATTTGTGTAGAGAGAAAAAGCTTGGGTGCCTTTTATCTGCCAGTTGAAGTTAAGGGTAGTTTTGTCAAACAGTTTAGGCGTACGAACAAAGACATATTTAAGACCAAATAAAGTTGCCAAGCTAGCATTGTTGTAGCCAGTTTCCATCATTCGAACATGGGGGATGAAGTCACCGGGCATATAAAAGCTGGCAAACTGTATTCCATAAGTGTAACCACTCACCTGTTCAAGTACACCAGCAGCAATCCTTTGGGTTGTTTCACCTTCAATATTGCCGGGGAACATACGATTGATATCGGTATTATCCAATGTCCAAAAACGCTTGCCAATATTCATTGCGTAATGATTTAAGGAAGGGATGACCAAGATTTTATGGTTCTTAGATATTGAACCTTTCTTTTCAAGGCTTAACAGTGTTTGAATGAGTTGAGAACAAATATAAAGCTGTTGAATTTCATTGCCGCGCATAGGACCGATAATAGCGGCGGAAGGGCTACCTTGACCGAAAGTAAAACCGTTTATTTGAAAATTGTTTCTATAAGGTGATTGTAGTTCGAATATAATTTCTTTATTCATCTTGAGCACCTCCTATCAACCTTGCTAACAAAGAACCTTTATAAACAACGGGATACTCTCTGAGAGTCAAAATTAGACCGTCGCAGGGTGCCAATAATGTCTCAAGGATTTCCCCATTTAGTGTATCAAGGATATCACCAAGGGGTGTTTCTTTTTTTACATAAACAGCATGATCAATTCTAGGTATAAAGATCCCAGAATAACTGGCACTAACCAGCTGAATATCATTGTCTTGAATCGTGCGAGGTATTTTTGCTGAAGTAGCATCTCCTTGCCATATACCTAATTCTTTCATAAGGCGAAAGATACCTTCAACCAACATATCACCATAATGGGTAGTGATACGCATACCTACACCCATTTCAACAACCATTGTTGGAACACCAATTTCATTTAGACTTTGAGCGAGGGTAGCGTGATGGACTTGTTCCTTTGGGTTGATCCATATAAAATCCGTATTCAGCAATTGACTATAGGGCAAAAGAGTTTTTGATGCTGCCTCGCTCATACGAACTTGGGGCGCCTCTCTTAAAAAGATATTGCTGGAATGGATATCTATACACATTGTTGCTTCGGCGATATCTTTAAGTATTTTGGAAGCAATATTTTCAGCAACAGCACCATTCTCAGACCCGGGGAAAATACGGTTCATATCCATGTCAAACATTGGTATGCCCCTTGAGATGGAGTCAATTCCTAATGGATTAAGTGCTGGATAAACATCTACGATTCCAGTTAACTTGTCTTGATTATCTTTAAGTCTCTTTATTATTTGATAACAGACGTATTGTCCTTCTAATTCATCACCGTGGATACCTGTTACGATACAGATTCTTTTCTCATCACCATGTAACTGAGGTGGCATAAGACGGTTCTTTTTGATTTCTAATTTTTCTTCGACAAAAAGATCAATAGAGACGATGCTTTCTACCATATATATACCCCCTATAATGCTAGTTTTTATCAATTATAATATATCTTTTAAAGCATTACAAGTGTTGTATCAAATGATTTTCAACATAAAAAAGAAGGCACCTACGATCGGTGCCTTTTCAAAAGGATGAGGGGGAGAGTATTTAATATGTAAGAGGTAACTATTCTTACAAGAGCTAATTATAGTACATTTGTCGCATTATGTCAATTAGTAAAAATATAGGAGTAATAACTGATGTTAACGATAAGAACTGTAACATATAATTTAATTTAGCACTTGCAAACTGCTCTGAATATGTAGTACAGTAGTACTAATAATGACATAATTCGACAAAAAAAGCTTGAAAGTAAATTTAATAATTTAATATCAATAACTGAGGCGGATGATATAACTGATTTAGCCCCCGAAGATCATAAGTATCCATTCAAATATAAAATACTATAAAATATCAATGTGAGGTGGACTGGCATGAAAAATTTTTTGAAGAACAAGAACTGTAATGAAGCAATTTGTCTATTAGCGTACGTTGAAAATCTTATGAATGATATTGAAACAGAAGAGCCATCTGCAGATTATCCAATTCATAAAACGATGATAGATTTGTTTAAAAGGCTTCAAAGTAATGAAAGACAATTATCTGATACCACTAAGAAAACTTTAGATGTAGCAGTTTCCTTAAGTGAATTTGATGTTACAATGACGCATACAGCTACTAAACTTATTCGTTTCTCAGATGAGATGGCAACACTTAGTGAATCAAATCTAGCCATTGTTGAAGAAACAACCGCTAGTATGAATCAAGTTAATGAAACAATAACAACCGTTTCAGATACGTTAATGGATCTTTCAGTACATTCGGGGGTAATACTAGAAAGTAATAAAAATGGATTGAATAATTTGACTGGTGTTAATAAATTAAAAGAAACGGTTATAAGAGATGCAAATCTAATGAAAGTTGAAATAGAAAAGTTGATTGATTTGAGTCAAAAGATTGATGGTATCGTTGCAAGTGTAAGTCAAATTGCAGATCAAACAAATCTACTGGCATTAAATGCTTCTATTGAAGCAGCCCGTGCGGGTGAAAGTGGTAGGGGATTTGCTGTTGTTGCTGATGAGATTAAAAAGCTTGCAGACAGCACCAAGCATAACTTAGAAGGTATGAATGCATTTGTCAGTAATATTCGAATTACTGCAAATGAAGGTAAAAAAAGTATGGACAATACGCTGAAATCAACGAATGAAATGAGTCAACAAATTGACCGTGTATTTATAACTGTATCTGAGAGTGTTGAAATGCTTGATCATTCAATAAATGAAATAACAAATGTCAATCATTCAATGACAGAGGTTAAGCTAGCTTCAGAGGAGATTAATAGTGCAATGAATTCATCCAGTCAAGATGCAGAAAGGTTAAGTTATATGACGAAAATAATTCGTGATGATGCAATTGAAAGTAAACAACTCGCTAAGAAATTTTCGGAAGTGGATGATTTATTATCAGTAATTAACAAGGAAGCGATTGAAGCATTAAAGGGTAGCAAAAATGCATTAAGCAATGATGAAATACTTAAAATAATCGAAAGTGCAAAACAAGGTCATCTTGGATGGTTGGATAAATTGAAAACAATAGTAGATACAAATAAAGTGATTCCATTACAAGTGAATGGACACAAATGTAAATTTGGTCACTTTTATCACAGTATAGATATTGATTTTCCTTTGATAAAAAACAAGTGGTATGAAATTGATGCACTTCACGAACAATTACACAAATATGGAGAGGCTGTAATACAAGCTGTTGAGAACAATCAAATTGAAGTAGCTCGTACCAACTATGAAAAAAGTAAAGATTGTGGAAGGAAAATATTTGTAATATTTGAAGATATAAGTCAAATTATTAAAAAAGAAAGCCTCAATAACGTACAAATATTACAAAGAAACAAGCTTGTTGAGAGAAATATCTAATAGCATTAATTTGATGTTGTGATTTTGGCGAATTATTGATATAATATCTGTGATATGTTAATAACAGAACAACTATTTATGTAATGGATTGAATATTTTCAGACAAATCTATCCTTGTTTTTTGGGGTCAGATGGTTTTAAATCTTAAATCCAAAAAAATCAAGGAGGTAAAATTAGAATGGCAGATAAAACAATTGTATGTAAGGGATGTAACTCAGATTTTGTTTTCACGGATAGTGAACAAGCTTTTTACAAGGAAAAGGGTTTTGAAAACGAGCCACAAAAGTGTCCTGATTGTAGAGCAGCAAAAAAACAACAATCAAGAGGAAATAACAGAGGTGGTTTTGGTAGATCAGAACGTGAAATGTTTCCAGCTGTATGTGCTGAGTGTGGAAAGAATACAACGGTTCCTTTTAAGCCAAATGGCGAAAAACCAGTTTATTGCAAAGATTGCTACCGCCCTACAGGCAGATAGTAATTTATTTAAAAAAAAATTAAAAATTAGTAATATGAAGAAAACCCCTTTAAGCATTTATGCTTAAGGGGGTTTTCTGCGAATCAGAACTTCCATGCGCGTAATGTTAACCTATATGTAAATCTGGTTGACATTACGATGATTATAGTTTATTCTTTTATTATCTTTTTGCAGAGTTTATAGGAAGAGAATTGTTATAGGAGATAGAAAAATGCACCAATTATTAAATGAGAAAATACAAAGTATAAAAGAAAAAGGTTTATATAGAAAGCTTAGATATCTTGAAAATGCACAAGCTCCTCGAGTTGTTATTGACAGCAAAAATGTGATTTTGATGGGATCGAATAATTATTTAGGGCTTTGTGATGATGATCGTCTTAAGGAAACGGCAATAAAAGCCATTCAAAAATATGGTGTAGGATCTGGAGGCTCAAGATTGACCACGGGCAGCTATGATCTCCATAAGGAATTAGAGCGAAAAATTGCTGAGTTCAAAGGAACTGAAGCCAGCATTGTTTTTAACACTGGATATATGGCTAATGTAGGCACAATCAATGCGATAACAGATCGAGATTGGGTTATCTTTAGTGATAGATTAAATCACGCTAGTATTGTGGATGGAAGTCGTCTAAGTGGAGCAGAGTTGATTCGATATAAGCATTGTGATATGGATGATTTGGTGCAGAAAATTAAGAAATATAAAAAAGATAAATGTTTGCTTGTAACCGATGGTGTATTTAGTATGGATGGTGATATAGCACCGCTACCTGATCTTGTTGAAATTGCTGAAAAATATTCTATCATGACAATGGTGGATGATGCTCATGCGACTGGTATATTAGGAAAAAATGGAGCAGGGACACCAGAATATTTTGGACTAGAAAATCAAATCGATGTTCATATGGGTACATTAAGCAAAGCGATAGCCTCTGAAGGTGGTTATGTTGCTGGAAAACAGATTTTAATTGACTACCTAATCAACCATGCAAGAAGCTTTATTTATTCCACTGCATTAGCACCTGCCTCTATAGCAGTTTCTATAAACGCAATAGAAATTATGAAGCAAGAGCCAGAAAGAAGGATTGCATTGCTGAAGTTCTCAGATTACTTTCAAAACAAATTAGATTTATCAGGTTTTGAAATTAAAAAAAGCAGTACTGCGATTATTCCAATTATGATTGGGGGAGCTGAAAAGGCTGCCATGTTCAGCCAATTATTATTTGAAGAAGGCATTTATGTGCCTGCTATACGTCCTCCTACAGTGCCAACTGGAACCAGTCGATTAAGAGTCTCTTTGATGGCGACTCATACGAAGGAAGATTTAGATGAGGTGATTCATAAGATGATTCTTATAGGAAAGAAATTAGAGATTATTGCATAGGGTCAATGGACTGCCCCTTCGGTTAAAAAATAATGATTAGGTGAATAAAATGAATAAACCATATTTAGTAATGCTCCCAGGTTGGGGAATGGGTTCATATATTTGGAAACCCGTTCAGGAAATGCTATCAGCCGACTTTGAATTACTATTCGTCGAATGGAATGATATTACTTCCGTAGATGGATATAAAGAAAAAGTTGTGCAATTAATGAATCAATATAAGATGGATTCTTTCTCTTTGTTAGGATGGTCTTTAGGTGCTCTAGTGGCGCTAGAACTAGCAAGCCAATACACATCTCAAATAAAATATGTCTTTTTAATAAGTGGTACAAGTCGATTTACTATTTATAAGGAGGAACAGTATTTAATCGGCTGGAATAAAAAAATTATTGAACGAATGAAATTTAAACTTGAAAAAGACCAGCAAGAAACAAGATTAAACTTCAACAAAGCGATGTTTTCAAATACTGAAAATTCGAATGGACAAGCCCAGAGTTTCTTTGAAATGGTTGAATTAAATAATAGTGATTACAGTACTAATTCGTTATTGATAGGCTTGGATTATCTTATTCAAGCAGATGTGCGGAAGCGAATCAATCATATTATAGCACCTATGTTGTTGCTTCATGGTGAAGAGGATCAAATTTGTCCTTTAGCAGCAATAGAATATATACGATCGAAGAAGACGTATCAAACGAGATTAATATCACTTGCACATACAGGACATATACCTTTTTTTACGAATCCAAAACAATGTTACGATAGCATTAAGGAATTTGTAAAGGCATGTGAGGAAGGAAGTTTATATGATTGACAAAAAATTGCTCAAAATGCGGTTTAGTAATAATGCGAAAACTTATGATCAATATGCCAACATTCAGAAAAAGATGGCAGAAGAACTTCTGTCCTTTTGTAATTTGAATGTACTGGTCCATTGTAAGATAAATCGCATTCTAGATATTGGATGTGGAACCGGTTATTTAACTAAGTTATTAAGCACTCTTTTTCCTGCTGCATATATTACAGCGATAGATCTTGCTTCAGGCATGATTGAAATAGCAAAACAACAATGCATTGAATCAAGTAAAATAGAATATATCTGCGGAGATATTGAAGAAATTGAGCTTAACGATACCTATGATTTGATTATTTCAAATGCAACCTTTCAATGGTTCAACCAACTACCTCAAACGCTTCATAAACTTCACGAATTGTTAGCTGAAAATGGCATTCTTTGTTTTTCAACGTTTGGCACACAAACTTTTACGGAATTAAATCAAGCGTATACAAAAGCAAAAGAGCAACTTAATCTAGTTTCAGAAGCTTCCCCTAGTCAAGCATTTTACAGCTTTACAGAATTAAATCAATTGTGTTTAGCGGAAGCTAGAGAGATAGATATAAAGGAAAGCTTAGAATATGAATATTTTGATTGTACAAAGGATTTTTTTCGTTCAGTTAAAAAAGTAGGTGCAAATAACAGCAATGTTCAGGGGAGATGCCAATCCCCAATGTTAATAAGTGAAGTTATTAACATTTATGATTCTGACTATAGAGAAAACGAAAAGGTTAGGGCTACTTACCATTGTCTTTATCTAAAATTAGTGAAACAACAATAAAAGGAGATACATATTATGAAAGAATTTATAACAAAAATGGAACAGAAGATTATGCTAGGAGACAGTATTAACCTGGAAGAAGCTTTAAGGCTTACTGAAACTGAGGATTTAGAAGACTTGTTTTCAGCTGCAAATAGAATTCGCATCAAATTTATGGGTAACAAGGTAGATTTGTGTACGATTATGAATGCGAAATCTGGTAAGTGTACAGAGAATTGTAAGTATTGTGCTCAATCAGGACACTATCATACAGGTGTTGAGGAATATCCATTGGTCTCTGTTGAGCAAGCGCTTGAATTGGCTAGAGAAAATGAAAGACAAGGGGTAAATCGTTTTTCCTTAGTTACGAGTGGAAGAGGTCCTTCCGATGAAGAATTTGAAAAACTACTTGAAATTTACAAAGAACTAAAAGAAAAAACAAACATAAAATTATGTGCCTCCCACGGTATTATTTCTTATGAACAAGCGGTCAGATTAAAGGAAGTCGGTGTGGAAATGTATCATCACAATATAGAAACAAGTGAAGATAATTTTGATACAATCTGTGATTCTCATACGTATGAAGATCGTATAGAAACGATAAAAAATGTAATAAAAGCTGGGCATGACGTTTGCTGTGGTGGTATTTTAGGCATGGGAGAATCCATGGAACAACGACTTAAAATGGCCTTTGAGATAAAGGCGTTAAATATAAAGTCGATCCCAGTTAATGTATTGAATCCAATTTCGGGAACACCGTTAGGAGAGCAAAAAGTACTAGAAGCTAAAGAAATTCTAAAAATAATGGCAGTATTTCGATTTATACTTCCAGATGGTTATATTCGATATGCTGGTGGAAGAAAGGCATTAGGAGAGCTTCAAAGCAAAGGGTTAGAAGCTGGGGTTAATGCAGCCTTGGTTGGAAATTATTTAACAACCATAGGAAATAACATTTCTGAAGATTTGAAAATGCTTTCTGAAGCAGGATTTGAGGTGTGATATGTCAAAAGGAGTCTTTATTATAGGAACTGATACTGATGTAGGAAAAACCGTAGTATCCGCAGGACTTATGCACCTTCTTCGAAAAAATGGATATACCGCTTGTTATTTTAAACCTGTACTCAGTGGTGCAATAGAGGATCATAGAGAACTGATTCCTGGAGATACTCGATTTGTAAAAACTGTTGCAAACCTAGAGGAGACTCTAGAAAATATGACCCCTTATAAATTTCAAACGCCAGTAGCACCTCATTTAGCGTCAAAAATAGAAAACATCCCTATTCAAGTGGAGGTTATTAAAAAAAGCTATCAAAATTTATGTGAAAAATACTCCTATATTCTTGCCGAGGGTGCTGGTGGGCTAGTTGTTCCTCTTACAGAAGAAGGTTATATGCTCTATAATCTTGTACTGGATTTTGAGTTGCCGATTATCATCGTGGCTCGACCAGGGTTAGGCACCATAAACCATACAGTTATGACGGTTAGATATGCACAAAACCTTGGTATTACGGTAAAAGGCATTATTATCAACGGGTATGATGACGCAAATGTTTGTCATATGGATAACAAAATAACTATTGAGAAGTTAACCAATGTCCCAATATTAGGGCTTATTCCTATTTTAAATGACATTGATGTCGAGAAGCTTCAATGGGGTGATTTAAGGGAATGCTTCGAAAAAAATATCTCAGTAGATATACTATTTTAATGAATAGGTATACCAATAATATACTATGATTTTTCAAAATGCTGATTAATGACAAGGTCTATATAAATTAATAAAGATAACAATTGATAGAGATAACAATTGATAGAGATAACAATTGATAGAGATAACAATTGATAGAGATAACAATTGATAGAGATAACAATTGATAGAGATAACAATTAATAGAGATAACAATTAATAGAGATAACAATTAATAGAGATAACAATTAATAGAGATAACAATTTATAAACATAACAATTTATAAAGATAAAAATTTATAAAGACAACAACTAATACAAGATAACAATGAGGTAACAAAAATGAATGATTTACAAAAAAAGGACATGCAGTACATATGGCATCCCTGTTCTCAAATGAAGGATTATGAAAGCTTTCCACCAATCGTATTAGAAAGTGGTAGTGGTGCCTATTTAAAAGACGTTGATGGCAATCAATATTTAGATGCGGTTTCTTCCTGGTGGGTTAACTTATTTGGTCATTGCAATAAACGTATTAATGCGGCTATTGATAGACAAATCAATACCTTAGAACATGCTATTTTTGCTAACTTTTCTCATCGACCAGCGATTGACCTTGCAGAACGACTTGTGAAGCTTACACCAGAAGGGCTAAATAAAGTTTTTTTCTCAGACAATGGTTCTTCAGCCATAGAAGTAGCTTTAAAGTTGAGCTTTCAATATCACCAACAAACTGGAAACCCAAATAAAACGAGATTTGTTGCAATTTCAGATGGATACCATGGGGAGACCATCGGAGCACTTTCTGTAGGAGATTTGGGTTTATATAATGAAATTTTCAAACCATTATTATTAAATACTTTTAAGCCACAGGGACCTGACTGTTTCAGATGTCCCTATGGTCAAAAGAGAGAAGAATGTAATGCCGAGTGTTTTGAGCATATGGAAAAAACAATTATTGAAAACCACGAGCAGATTAGTGGTGTTTTAATCGAACCGATGATTCAAGGCGCAGCCGGGATGAAAATCTACTCTCCAATTTATCTGAAAAAGCTAAGAAAGCTGTGTACTGAATATAATGTACATTTTATAGCAGATGAAATTGCGGTGGGATTTGGTCGTACTGGAAAGATGTTTGCTTGTGAACATGCAGATGTATCGCCTGATATGATGTGCCTTTCAAAAGGGATCACGGCTGGTTATATGCCACTATCAGTGACACTTATGAATGATACGATTTATGATGCATTCTATAGTGATTACACTGACTTAAGAGCTTTCATGCATAGTCATAGCTATTCGGGTAATACATTAGCCTGTGCCATTGCCTGCGAGTCCTTGAATATATTTGAAGATGAACATATATTAGAAAGTAATCAGAAAAAAACAAAGCTGATTCGAGATATGGTTAGTACAATGTTTAAGGATCATCCCTATGTAGGAGAATTTCGACAATTAGGCATGGTAGGGGCAATCGAATTGGTTAAAGATCAGAAGACGAAAGAAGGTTTTGATTGGAAAGAACGCGTAGGATATAACATATATCAGATTGCACTTAAAAAAGGAATATTGCTTCGGCCGTTAGGAAATGTTATTTATTTTATGCCACCGTATGTTGTTGAAGAAAAAGATATTGAGTTCATGGTTTCAGGTGCGTTACAATCCATAAATGAATATTTTAGCATTTAGTAGAGCACGTCTTACAGATATAACGCCCTTAATAGAGCTTTTGGAAGAATAATTATCTACAGGTAATATATAACAAAATGAACATCTTGACAAATACAAGTCTGACATCCATAATAATATTTATCAAACAATTCGACAAATATAGACAAGAATCTTGAATTGTTGTTCAATAATGAATATCCTCTATAGAAACTAAGATAAGGAACCTCATTAATTCAAAATTGTAAGGAGAGACAGTTATGAAAATTGATCAACTGATATACGCAAATAATAAATTTAAAGGTGAAGTCACCTTAGGCGATAAGGCACAATGGATTTTAGTTTTTGGAAGCAAACAATTAATTTGTCAATCAGAAATATTTGATCAAATTAAGTGTTTATATCCCAATGGTTATATTATGGGGTGTTCATCAGCAGGAGAAATTCAAGGTTGTAATGTCGCTGATGATACATTAATTGTTACGGCCGTTTTTCTTGAGAAAAGTTCGGTCGTTTTTAGTAGATTTGAATTGGAGAACAACTCGAATTATCATATAACTGGCAAGAAAATTATGGATTCCTTGTCAGCTGAAGAATTGAAGCATGTATTTATTTTATGCGAGGGCCTAAATATCAATGGAAGCAAATTGGTAGAAGGAATGAGAGAGAACAATCAATTTAATATACCTATAACTGGCGGATTATCAGGAGATGGCTCGGAATTTAAGGCTACATATGTACTAGCAAATGATTATGCAAGGTCCAATCAAATCGTAGTTGCAGCCTTTTATGGAGATATAAACACAAGCTATGCTTCTATGGGGGGATGGGATACCTTTGGAGTTGAACGAATTGTGACGAAAGCGCGCAACAATGTACTTTATGAAATTGATGGTAAACCAGCATTGGATTTATATAAGGAATATTTGGGTGAAAAAGCCAATGAATTACCAGCTAGCGCACTACTATTTCCACTCAGTATTAGAGAAAGGAAATCAGCTCATAGCTATGTGAGAACAATTCTAGCCGTTGATGAAGAGAAAAAAACATTAACTTTTGCTGGAGATATTCCTGTTGGTGCATATTGCCGATTAATGAAAGCCAATACAGACAATCTAATTGATGGTTCAAGGCACGCAATTGAATTAAGTAGAGACATGATTAGTGGACAGCGTGCAGATCTGGCTATACTTATTAGTTGCATTGGTAGAAAGCTAGTGCTTAAGCAAATGGTAGACGAAGAAGTAGGCGTGGTTAAGGAGCTTATGGGAAATGATACAATTATTTCAGGATTTTATTCTTATGGAGAGATTTCTCCTTATAAGAAAGATACCACCTGTGAACTTCACAACCAAACAATGACTATTACGTTGATAGGTGAGGAGTGTTGCCATGGATGAATACAATATATTATTAAAAAAACAGATTAATAAAATTTTTGGTAGTCAAGAGACTTGTGAAGGACTTCACCCTCAAGTGAAGGAATTTCTAGAACTCATCAACAGAACATATATTGACTATGATAATGATAAAATCCTACTTGAAAGAAGTATTGACATCAGCTCTAGTGAATATATAGAAAGCATTGAAAAAATGAATAATTTGCAGGCCCAGCTTGTAAGCAATGAAAAGATGGCAGGTATTGGTGAACTTTCCGCAGGGATTGCTCATGAAATCAATAACCCCTTGGGTTTTGTACAGAGTAATATGGAAATATTTAAAAAATATATTATAAAAATGCAAGGACTTTATGAGCTTAATCAAAATATGGTTAACTATTCGAGAAGTGAAGATGATTGTGGAAAATTATGCCAAGAAGTGTTAGCTTATATGAAAACGAATAAAATGGATGCCATTTTTAACGATTTAGAAGCCATCAATGAAGAGACACTTGATGGTCTTCAAAGAATTGAAAAAATTATTAAGAGCTTGCTAGGGTTTTCCAGAAGAGGTAATGCAGAGGAATTTGTAGATTATGATTTGAACACGGGCATTAAAGATACTTTAGTAATTGTTAATAATGAAATTAAATATAATGCCAATGTCATAGAACAACTTGAGACTATCCCTTTGATATCTGCTTTATTTGGAGAGATTAATCAAGTGCTGTTAAATTTAATTGTGAATGCTTCTCATGCGATCAAAAGCAAAGGTATTTTTGGTAATATAACAATACATACTTTCGCTGACGAGAATTTTGTTTACTGTGAAATAACAGATGATGGAGCCGGAATCCCTTCCAATTGCTTAAACAGGGTATTTGAACCCTTCTTTACCACGAAACCAGTTGGGAGTGGTACGGGTTTGGGTCTTAGCATTGCACATGATATTATTGTTAACAAGCATAAGGGTAATATTGATGTCAAGAGCACAATTGGAGAAGGAACTGTTTTTACGCTAACTCTACCAATTCATAGTGAGCAGGAGCATGTTGATTATTAATCATTAAGGAGTTGTAAAACATGAGAGTACTTGTTGTAGATGATGATCGCTTCAATTTAATGGTGGCACAAGGCTATTTGCAGTATTATTTCAAGGAATATACCGTTTTTCTTTGCCAAGATCCTAAAGCAGTAATGGGTATGCTGGAAACAGAAAATATTGATATACTTTTACTTGATATCATGATGCCTGAAATAGATGGTATAGATATCCTTAGGCAAATACGTAGCAACGAAGCATATGGTGATTTGCAAGTGATTATGTTGACTGCAATGAATGATAGTGAAAGCTTCAAAACGTGTTTTGAAATAGGTGCAAGTGATTATGTTAGAAAGCCAATTGATATAACGGAATTTCAAGCTAGACTTAAAGCTGTGGCAAAAAATAGAAGCAATACGCTTATGCTTAAAGACATGATTGATGTGATGAAGAAACAAAACATTGAACTCAAAACGGTTAACGCTTTATTAAAAGACACTCAATTTCATTTGGTTCAATCTGAAAAGATGGCAGCGATTGGAGAGCTTGCGGCAGGAGTCGCCCATGAAATTAACAATCCCATTGGGTATATTGGCAGTAATCTTGAAACCTTATCCAATTATTTGAAAAAAATAAATGAATACTTTATTTACAATCAAGAATGCTTAGAGGGCATGGTTACGTGTTTTGAAGATTCACAATATAAACAGATTATGGATACAATAAAAGGAAAATACAATCAACTTAAAATTGAAGCCATAACAGGAGATTTAGAAAATATTATAACAGATTCCAAAAATGGTATTCAAAGGGTTGCAGAAATTATTCAATCTCTTTTAAATCTTTCCACAACCAGTTTAGATCAAGAAAAGGATTTCTGCTTATTGGAGCTAATCGTTAATCAGGTTTTTCTTATTGTAAAACATGAAGCGGAGAACGTGGCAGTAATAACTCAAAACAATACGATGCTTCCTGAAATCTATTGTAATGCGGGGCAAATTGGTCAAGTTCTATTGAATATACTTCTCAATGCAATTCAAGCCATTAAGTTGCAAAGTAAAGAATCTCTGGGACATATAGAAGTCAATACATATCAAGAGGCAGATTATATGTGCATTTCAATTACAGATGATGGACCAGGAATACCAGAGGAAAATCTGGATAAAATCTACAACCCATTTTTTACTTCGAGGGATGTTGGCCAGGGTACTGGATTAGGATTAAGTATTTCCTTTGACATCATAGTTAATAAGCATAAGGGTGTATTAGATGTAAAAAGTATATTAAATGAAGGCACAACTTTTATTATTAAGCTACCAATATCGGTATAGTCACTAATGAAAAATAGTGTCAGGGAGGTTATCATGAAGAAAATATTGTTTGTTGATGACGAGACTCAAATATTAAAGGCGTTAGGTAGAGTTCTTATGGATACGGATTACAAAGTAAATACAGTTGATAGTGGAGAAATGGCCTTAGAATTTCTAAAACACAATAACGTTGATTTAATCATATCGGATATGCGAATGCCTTTTATGGACGGGTATGAATTACTGTCCAAAGTAAAATTGCTATATCCTAATATCATACGAATTATTCTAAGTGGATATTCAGATGAAAAAGTCGTTTTCAATGCACTTCAAAAAAACATAGCTAAATTATATATTATGAAACCTTGGGAAAATGATAAGCTCTTGACAATCATTGATCAAGTATTTAAGACAGAAGAAATATTGACCTCTGTTAATTTACTAACATTAATTAATGGTACAGAACATCTGCCTACGATAAAAGAAAGCTACCAAAGAATACTTCAACTTATTGATAAGGAATCTGACTTATCTAATATTGCTCTAGAAATTGAGCGAGATCAATCAATTGCTTCAAAGCTATTACATGTTGCAAATTCGGCATATTATAGTGCAAAAACAGGTTCGCTTAAACAAGCAATTACCTATATAGGAATTCAAAATACTAGGAATTTAGTTATTTCTACCTCAATAATTGAAGGATTTAAATCAAACAGTATTGTTAAAGAAAAAATGGAAAAAATATGGAACCATGCATTTATTACGAATAAGCTATTGAGCTTCATTTATCAAAAACATTTGCATAAAAAGCTGCCTGAAACCTTATCTGCAACGGGGTTACTGCACAATATTGGTCTTGTATTATTTTTGAGTAACTACGGACAAGAATATTTAAAACTTATGCTAAATGCAAAAACACAAAAAAAATGTATTGAAGAATTAGAGTTAGAGAAGTTTAAAGTGACACATAATGAAGCAGGTAGCTATCTGTTAAATTGGTGGGAATTCCCATATGCTATTGTTGAAGCTACAATGTATCATCATAAACCATTTGACGAAAACATAACGAATAATGAACTAGTATGTGCACTTCATATTGCACAGAGATATGCATGGGACTTGATGAAAGAAGAAACGTATGAAGATTTTGATCTGCGTGTTTTTGAATATTTAAAAATATCAAAAGGTGATTTTGAGATTAGTTTGGCTTCGTTTAAATTATAAAATTCTTTGAAAAAATAGTTGTTATATATAGGGGGGGTAATACAGTGTATGAAAAATATTCGGTACTATTTGTAGATGATGAAGTTAATATATTAAACTCTCTTCAAAGAGGGTTGATGGATGAAGAATATAAATGCTATTTTGCTTCAAGTGGGAAAGAAGCTTTAAAGCTTTTAGAAAAAACAAAGATCAGTGTGATCGTAAGTGATATGCGTATGCCAGAAATGGATGGACTAAAATTGCTTAAAGAAGTTGAGGATCAGTATCCTCGAATGATTAAAATAGTACTATCAGGTTATACACAATTGCCTCAGATATTGGTAACCATAAATCAAGTAGATATTTTTAAATTTATTACCAAACCATGGAAGTTAGAAGGAGAGTTCAAAGTAGTTATTCACAAAGCCCTTGATTATTATATTATGCAAGAAGAAAATGATGAAATTAAAAAAGCCTTACAAAATAAAAATTTAGCATATACCAACATTCTAAAAAATATTGAGGATACAGTTGCTTCGGCAAAGAAAAGCAGTGAAATTCTTGCAGAATGCGGAAAACAAATAATAGATTTTAATCGTAAAACCAGTAACCAATCAAAAGAAGTATACACGAGCTTTATAGATTTGCAAGGGAAGGTGTTTGACTTATTTATTCAAGCAGTAAAAGGTGATGAAAAAGAAACCTCATGTGAGGCATTATTTAATGAAGTTATTCAAGTTATTGAGACGTATATACCTATTTCAAATACCGAATTAAAAACTAGTTTCCGACAAAAAGCAAAAATTTATTATAAGATTGCAGTAGCACTTTTGTTGTCATGTACATTGATATTAGAAGATTTATATAATAAAAATGGCTTGTATATTGTTGCAGCTGTTAACAATACAAATAATCCAACCATTAGTTTGATATGTCCAAAGGTAAGCTTAAATCAATCAGAGGATGCTGATAAAGAAGGTTTGTTGTTAGACATAAGAATGGATTTACTTAATTCGGTTATTGCAAATGTTGCAAAGCTGAGCAAGATGGATTTTTATGTGACCCAATTGAATGGTAGTTTGATTGCAGTATTGACATTAAGTTTACAACAGGAATAACATTGCCTTGTAGCGAGTGAAAGGATGGTCGATCAATGAGTGCACATCAGATTGCGATTTTAGTGAGTATGACTAATTCTATTGTTATGTCTCTATTATTGCTTTTATTTTCAATAAAAAGTAAAGAAAAGTATTTATTGTATTGGGCTTGGGGATGGGGTATGTTCAGTATACACTGTATAAATCACTTGCTTTGTAGTTTCTTTTTTCATTTACCTAGTTTGAGCATTCTTACAAATTTTTTTGCTTGGATAAGTATACTTCTTATTTATAAGGGTGTTATGGTTTATAGAAATAAGAAAATTAACAAAATATATATTAGGATTAATTTAACTGCATTGCTTTTAATATACCTATTACATACTTTGTACAAAACAATAGATATGTTCAGTGTTTCAATATATTTTGCCTTATTGTTTTTTTGGACAGCATTTTTGATCTTTAAATATTTTACAGAAGGCTTGCTGGGAAAAGTCATAGCTGGTGGTGGATACATGGCTATGGGAATGATTTATGCGATTTCTCCTTTTTTAGCTGTAGTATTTAAGGAAGGAGTTTTTGATCATGTTGCAATTTCTGTTATTTCCCTTTTATGTGCGATTGGATTTGTTGTATTTTATTTTGAACGAATGCATCAAATAGTGATTCTTGAAAATTCAGAAATAAAAGCACTGCAGAGGGCATTGGAAAAATACAAGAGTCTTGCAGACTATGTAACTGATCTTGTGATTTTTATTGACAGCGATGGGAAAATAATAGATGCAAATCAAGCGGCAATCGAAAAGTACGGATATACAAAGGAAGAGCTTTTAAATAGCACAATCTATAAACTAAGAGGCTTGATGGATGTATCAATAATAACGAATCAAATAAATACAGCAATAAATGAGGGTATTCTATTTGAGACCATTCATTATACTAAAGATGGAAGAGCTTTTCCTGTTGAAGTTAATGCAACTGGAATACCATTTGATGGCAAGCGGATGATTGTTAACGTTATTCGAGATATCTCGGATAGAAAGAAGACAGAAGAAAACCTATTAAAGTTGACTAGAGCTGTTGAGCAAAGCTCTAGTGGGATTGTAATAACAGATATTTATAGTCATATCGAATATGTGAACCCGAATTTTACAAAAGTAACTGGATTTAAAAAGGAAGAGGTTATTGGTCAAAATCCTAGGTTTCTTACTTTGGGGCTCAATGGAGATGATAAATATAAAGAACTGTGGGGAACAATTACGGCTGGATTAGAGTGGAGAGGAGAGCTACTTTATAGAAAGAAAAATGGTGATGTCTATTGGGGTCTTACGACTATTTCTCCGGTAAAGAATGTAAATGGTGATATTGTTAATTATATTGCTATACAAGAAGATATAACTGAAATTAAAAATCTTCATGAGAGACTTTGTCAGAGTAATTTAGAAGCCAACAAACTATTAAACGAACTTCAACTGACCCAAGGTCAACTCATTCAACAAGAAAAACTTGCAGGGGTTGGTCAATTGGCGGCAGGAGTAGCCCATGAAATTAATAATCCACTAGGTTTTGTTGCAAGTAACTTTGAGACCATGAAAAAATACATAGAAACTTTAACAGAATTATTAAAGGATAAATTACAGGGTGATTCAACTAGTAAAAAGATTACTTTTATGATGCAAGATATTCCAGAGCTACTTAAGGACACAGAAAACGGACTCGATAGGATTACTTCTATTGTAAAAAGTCTTAAAAACTTTTCTAGAATCGAACAAACCGATATCCAACAACCGTATGATTTAAACGAAGGAATTAGAGATTCATTAACCATAATAAATAACGAAATTAAATATTGTGCGGTAGTTCAGACTGACTTAGGTGAGATTCCAGATATCATAGCAAATGGAGGCCAAATCAACCAGGTGCTGTTGAATATTTTGGTCAACTGCACACAAGCCATCAAATCCAAATACAAAGAACCTCTAGGGTGTATCCGGATTATTACTAAATGTATAAATGATCAGGTCATTTGTATGATTGAAGATAATGGTCCAGGAATTCCTGAAGAATTAAGGGAAAAGATTTTCGCACCATTCTTTACTACAAAACAAGTTGGGCAGGGAACAGGACTCGGATTGGGAATTGCTTACGATATTATTGTTAATAAACATAAAGGACGAATTACCGCTACTGAGTCTGAATTAGGAGGTGCTTTGTTTCAGATTTGTCTTCCCATTCAAAAAACATAAGTGAAAGCACACATCAAAGCTTTCTGATTAGTAGATCTATAAGCGATGTATTCAAAATATATGAAATAAACTGGGTAGAGATTTTTTCTACCCAGTTTTGAATTTATCTAACTCAACATATTTGACTTGTTATAAATCAATTCTCTTTATTTGTTGCCTTAAGTCTTTAAATAAATCAAGCATAAAAAGCTGCTCATCAATAATATGCTTCACTAATTCTTGCCAAGCCTTATTTTCCTCACCAAATTCTAACAATTCAGGATAAAAACATAAAGCTTGAGAATCATAAAGCAAAAAATCATGAATAGTCTTCTTCACTGCCCTAATATCTTTATCATTTAAGTCTGGATTTCCTAAAATATGTTTTTTTAAGCGTTTAACGTAGGTATATAATCCGTGAAATGTTTTGTGTAAATCGTCAAGGGTAGCGACTGCCTCTTTGGGTAACTTCACATTGGATAGAGAAGCTACAATCTTTAGAAAATTAGGATGATCACTAGATATATGACTCCATAATTGAAGTTCATTGAAAATACAAGAGAATTCATTTACAAAAGTGTAACAATACATGCCATTTCCTCCTAAAAAATTGTACCAATACATTATATGTGAGTTATAATATTAGGTGACGGAGAATAGGAAAGAATAATCACATTATACGAGGAGATTAAATATGAGAAAAGCTGGGATAAGTACAATTGAACTTACGAAAGAACAAAAGAAACAAGCATCGCAAGAAATCATAGAATACTTTGCTCGGGAGAGAGAAGAATCGATTGGAGATTTGGCAGGAGAGCTTATTTTGGATTTCATAACAAACAAAATCGGTCCATATTTTTATAATCAGGCAATTGTTGATGTACAAAAATACATGAGTGAAAAAATTGAAGATATGTATGGGCTTATGCACTAAGCTTTTGAATAAATCTTTTCCTTTACATAGATACTAAAGAGAACTATAAACCATTTAGTAGAAAGGAAAAGAAATATGGATAACAACAAAAATAGAATGAGAGATAGAGAAAAAAGCACTCCTGATTTAAGAAAGATGCAGCCAAAAGACAATGAAGATGTTGGGATTATTGATGGTCAGAAAATTGAGGTACATGAAAGCAAGCATGAAAAATAGTTACATGTTCAAAGGTTATCAATGAAAAGATAGCCTTTTATCTTTATAATATGACATACTGTTGTCAAGGAGCAGGTGTTATATTACTGAAATTATGATTAAAGTGAATTTTTTGACGCTAAATACTCATTAGGAATTATTGCGCGACAAAAGCATTTGTTCCGATGCAAAAAATTGAATTTTCAGAATTACATTGACGTTACATATATATAAAGGTATAATTATAGTATTAGCACTCGGATGTGGCGAGTGCTAATACTATAATTGATTAGACATTATCTCAAGGATTTATCCATTTCTTGAATATTTTCAAATACATTAACAAAGGATATTATTACCACAATGAACAAGCTGAACTAGCAGAGATTATTGAAAAGTTTGAATGAGCTTAAGTAATCTTTTGCATAATGATGAATGGCTATATGCCAATATAGGAGAAATATGGAAGAGATTATTTTAGAAGCAGTAGAAAGAACGAAACAACCAGGAAAATTCAGAGAAGCTGGTTTTGTACCGGGTGTAATTTACGGAGATAGTGTTGCTGGAGCAACTTCTGTAAAATTTAATGCAATTGCCTTAAGAAAGATAATTAACAAACATGGCTCTAACGCTAAAATATGGATTAAGTTTAATGACAGTAAGAAATTTGGATTTATTAAAGAGGTACAACAAAATCCGATCTCAAGGAATATTACTCATTTAGATGTTCAAATGGTTTCAAAAGAGCATGAAATAAAAATGCAAATCCCTATTATATTTAATGGTGATGAAGCGTTAAAAACGAGACAACTACAGCTACAAATATACAAATCTGAAATATCAGTTTTTGGGAAGATGGCTTTAATGCCCGATTCATTGACTGTCGATGTATCAGATATGCAATTAGGTGATTCCATCACTTTAAATAATTTTACTTTGGATGAAAAGTTGAAAGTGAATGAAATGGAAGATGTAATCTTAGGAATGATAATTCATTTAAAGAATCAAGCAGCAGAAGTTGAAGATGAAGCTGAAGTTGAAGCTGAAACTAAGTAAGAAATTCTACATTATATCTGTCTATTAACATGAAATATAAATTCAAACTGAACTGGGACTTTGTTTTAGGTCACAGTTCATATTTGAACTTTCTTTATCGACAACCATATCTTAAACACCTCAATTAACTTATCTTAAACTCAAATCAAATTTACGACTCTTGATTAACCTGCCTAGAAAATTACGGAGGAAAAAAATGAAAGCACTATTTCTTGCCGGAGGGATGGGCACTAGACTTCAACCTCTAACGGATAAGCTGCCCAAACCGATGGTTCCTATTATGAATAAACCATTACTTGAAAGAACTATGCTCAACCTTAAAAAGTGCGGCATATCGGATATTATAATAAGCACTTGCTATCAACCCGAATACATTGAACACTATTTCGGAAATGGAAGTAGTTTGAATTTAAACATAGAATATATAGTAGAAGATAGTCCAATGGGTACTGGTGGAGCTGTTAAAATGGCAGAAGATAAATTCGATGATTCTTTTGTTGTGTTTAACTCAGATATACTAAGTGATATTGACTTAAGCAAAATGATCGATTTCCATAAATCAAAACAAGCAATTGCCACAATAGCAGTAACTGAAGTTCAGGATCCTTCGATGTATGGCGTCATTGAATGTGATTCAAGTGGATATGCGACTTCGTTTAAAGAAAAGCCAAAACAAGGGGAAACATCGTCAACATCCATAAATGCTGGTATTTACATATTTGAGCCAGAAATCTTCGAAGAGATTGCATTCGATAAGTTAGTATCTATTGAAAGAGAAACTTTCCCCAAATTACTTGAAAAAGATAAAAAAATTGGGGTTTATCATAGTGGTAGTTATTGGATGGATATTGGCACAATTGCAAAATATATGCAGACGCATATAGACATATTGGATGGAAAATGCAAGCTTGTTGATTGTGAATTAAATAGTGACAAAATTAGCTTTGGTGAAAATGTTCAAGTCCATCCGAATTCTAAAATTATTGGTCCGGCATATATCGGAGATAACGTTATAATTGGAGAAGAAGTTGTCATAAAACATTCTGTAATAGGTAATAACGTTTCCATTGAGGCTAAAAGTAGGATTACTGGAAGTATTCTTTGGGATGGCGTCATTATAAACAAAAATGTGAGATTAATGAACACCATAGTTACATCAAACAGTTGTGTAGATAAGGACATAAATCTTTTGAACACAGTATATGATAGTGAAATTACCCAGCTATATGAAATTATCTAACGTAGTAACAGATTTTTAACAGATTGAAAATATGAAAGGATGTTGTTAATTTGAAACAAGCGAAAGCATATAAAAACATAGCATTTTTAAGCACGTATCCACCTAGAGAATGTGGAATAGCTACATTTACAGAGGATCTCATTACCACCATGGATCATATTGGGAAATTAAATACACATGTCATTGCTATTAGTAATTCTGAGAAGTGTTCTTACGGTAGTAAGGTTATGGCAGAAATTAGGCAAAATGAACAAAATGATTATATTGAAATGGCAAAGCAGTTGAATGCTTCAAATATTGAATTGCTTGTCATTGAGCATGAATATGGGATTTTTGGTGGCGATCATGGAGATTATATCCTTGACTTAGTGAACAATTTAGAAATACCAGTTGTGACTACTCTCCATACGATATTATCAAAACCTACGCCTAAACAAAAGCATATCATTCATGAGCTTGGAAAAAAGAGCGAGAAAATAATAACGATGGCTCAAAATACCAAACGAATACTTCAAGCTGATTATGGTGTTAAAGCAGAAAAAATCGAAGTCATTCATCATGGAGTTCCCAAAAAACCGCTACAATTAAGGGAAACGGTAAAGAAGAAACTTGGATATGAAAATAGACAAATTATATGTACCTTTGGTTTAATTGGACCGGGAAAAGGTATAGAACATGGTATTGAAGCTATAGCTAAGGTAATCAATAGTAGTTCTACTAGAGACAATAGTGATGTACTGTATCTTATTCTGGGACAGACGCATCCGTCATTGAAAGAAAAAGGAATGGCTTATAGAAATAAGTTAGAAGATCTTGTAAATGAGCTTGGCATAAGTGAAAATGTTAAATTTATTAACAAATACCTTACAAAAGACGAAATAATACTGCACTTGTTGTTAACGGATATTTATATGACGCCGTATCTGGCTAAGGATCAGGCAGTGAGTGGAACATTGGCTTATGCAGTAGGTTATGGCAAGGCAATCGTTTCGACGCCTTACCTATATGCAGAGGAAATGCTTGCAGAAGAAAGAGGATTACTTGCTGAATTCAACAATCCTGACTCATTGGCTACTTGTATAAAACAAATTTTAGAAGAGCCTATTAGAAAATCAAAAATGGAAAGAAATACTGCTAAGATTGGACGAACAATGTATTGGGATAAGGTTGCATTACGATATACAAATGTATTATTAGGTATTATGACAGCAACCACCGAAATTGGGGTAGTGTAATGGAACTAAAGAGCAGTGATGCATTATTTGAAAATTATCTAGCAGACATAACTGATGATGTGGGTATATTCCAACACAGCATTTACGGTATCCCAGACTTAAGTAAAGGGTATACGACTGACGATAATTCAAGAGCATTGATATTAGCAGTATTGCTTTTTGAACGATTTAAGAAAAGAAAACATTTAAAACTTATATATAAATACCTGGCTTTTCTGCTTTATGCTCAAAATGATAATGGAAAGTTTAAAAATTTCATGAATTATAACAGAGAGTTTTTAGAAGAAGAGGGGTCCGAAGATTGCTTTGGAAGATGTCTTTGGGCTATAGGACGTACAATTTCAAGTGATGCTATTCCGGAAAATATGAAAAGAAGTTGTTGGCATATTGTTAATAAAGCCTTAGAACAGTGGCCAACACTTAATTCGCCAAGGGCAAAAGCCTACTCTATAGTTGGATTAAGCTATTTGACACAGAGACCAGAAGTGATTAAACATATTGAGGATTTATCAATGTCCTTAGTAAAGCAATATTCAAAGTTCAAGGATGGCGATTGGCATTGGTTTGAAGACTCTATGACTTATGGAAACGCTTTTTTCCCGTGGTCTCTATTTAAAGCATATCATATTCTGGGAACAGATATTATGCGTGAAACGGCTATTGAAAGTATGGATTTTCTTGGTAGCATAACCTTAAAGGAAGCCTATTTTAAACCGATCGGATGTAATGGTTGGTTAATGAAAGGTGAAGCACCAGCAGCGTATGATGAACAACCCTTAGAGGCATGCGAGACACTACTTGCGTATCTAGATTATTATGAAATGACTTCAGATAAAAAGTATCTTGAGAGTGCAGAAAAATGTTTTAATTGGTACAAAGGTCAAAATTCAAAGGGACTATCTTTAATTGATGAAGATACCGGAGCTTGTTATGACGGTCTAAATGAAAATGGCTTGAATTTAAATCAAGGCTCAGAATGTGTAGTATCATATGGTATAGCGTTTATGGAAATATCAAAACATTTAAAAGTCCAAACTATTCTTTAATAGTTTGGATTTTAACTCGATTAGAAAGGAATTCTATAATGATAAAATTTACTAAACTAGGTGTTGTGATGAGACCATTTAAGGATCAATTTGGAAGCTTTGCTAGATTCAATCCTGGCATACAATTGAAGGACGGAATTGTACATATGTTATATAGAGCGACAAATAGTGATATTAAAGATAAAGAAAAATATATATCTTACATTGGTTATGCGAAGTTAGATACAAAAACCAATATTTTATATGACTCAAATGATAAGGTGATTTATCCAACACTACCTGAGGAGATTAAAGGTTGTGAAGATCCGAGAATTGTTGAATTTGAGGGTTGTTTTTACATTTTTTATACTGCCTATGATGGAATCACAGCTAGAGTGGCTATAGCTAAAACAGAGGATTTCATTAAATATGATAAACTGGGCGTAATAAAACATTTTAGTTGGGATAAAGACGCGTTTATTTTTCCTGAAAGAATTAATGGAATGATTGGATATTTGCACAGAATTTCGCCGAATATTCAGTTAGACTATTTTGAAAGTTTTGATGAACTTCTTTCTATAAATTCATGGGAAGATTATGAAAATAAGATTGAAACATCAACAATTATGAAAAGCGAGTATTTCTGGGAGAATCAAAAAATTGGCGGCAGCGTGCCACCAATTAAAACAGCAAAGGGATGGCTATTATTATATCATGCAGTTGATGATCAGTTTGTATATCGCGGTAGTGTAGCGCTTCTTGATTTAGAGAATCCTTCAAATGTAATTGCTCGCATACCTTACCCTCTTCTTGAGCCGGTGGAAGAATATGAACTATTCGGTGATGTCAATAATGTAGTCTTTCCCGAAGGTGCTTATATCCATGAAGGAGAATTGTATATATATTATGGTGCAGCTGATAAGTATATAGCCGTTGCTAAAATAGAAGTTGATTTACTACTTGCGGAACTAACCAAGTATCCTGTAAATTATAAGCTAGTTAAGCTACAATCATTGCCAAAGGATATTTAGGATTGGTTGATTATTATCGTATTAAATAGTAGATTTAAGTTTATTGCATAGACTGAATTAATCAAGGTAAAAATAAGTAGTGATAATAATACATTGCAAATTTGCGTAATTAATGGAGGTCTAAATATGAATTTATTGAAATGGGTAGGTGGAATTGTTGTAGGTTTTTGGATATTAGGGTTGGTATTTAGGATCGGTGGAGGGCTTATTCATTTATTACTTATTGTAGCGGCAATTGTGTTTATAGTAGATTTTATTAAAAGAAAAGTTTCTTCATAAAACTTGATGCAAACGTAGATTTTAGTGGTAGTCAGATTATAGGGGAGAAAGGTATTAGTAAATACTTTTCTCCCCTTCAAATATATTATATGTAATTTTTAACAAAAAAAACTTAAACCTTTTTATCGATTTAAGTATGGCAGAATATATGTAGTTATAGTGATATTTGAAAACTCACTTGCTATTGCTAGCTCCATCATATGCCTCATTGCGGTCATCTGAAAATAGACAGCTGCATCTACAAACATTTTCATTGGTTTGACCATTGCTTGCTCCATCAAAAGTACTGTTTTGATCATCAAATTGACTGCACTTACAATTACAAGTTGCTCTTACTGCATCTGATTCAAAATTACCCTTAACTTCCTTCATCTTATTTCACCTCCTTATTGATTAATAAATAGTTGCATTATCCCATTCTTGTATTTTCTCAGGGTATGTTTTTGATATACTGATATAATCAGCGATTTTTTGGTTGAAGGAACGTCTTACCTTTTCGCAATTAATTCTTTTCTTATCTTGGTTAAACAAACCATTTTCATAAGCATGAAGATAACACAAGGTACAATTAGAAATGGCAACACAAGACTGACAATCCTCGAAGGATTTTTCTGCATATTCCGCTATCACATTCTGAATATTTAAAAGATCAATTCCTGTGAGAGCATGACCAATATTTGGGCAACCATGAACGCGTTCACATATTTTGTAATGTCCCTCGACTGATACATAGAGTTTTTGAACTGCGGGTACACAACATCCATTAGGATAAAAACTATTCCTATGACCTGAAAAGGTA
This sequence comes from Firmicutes bacterium HGW-Firmicutes-1, assembly GCA_002841625.1. Taxonomy (NCBI): domain Bacteria; kingdom Bacillati; phylum Bacillota; species Firmicutes bacterium HGW-Firmicutes-1. The sequence goes on from PHAG01000007.1 coordinate 68,937, forward strand.
GGTCGTTGGTGAAAAAACAAGTATGATTTATCAAACATATTTTCGAGCAATGTGTTTTTTTTCTCGATTCTGATTTCTGATAACCATTCATCGTAAAGGCTCATGTCAATTCCTTTATGAGGAGGTTCCTCAAAAATGAAATGTTCAGGAGCATCTACAAGGGAAGTTTGCGCACGAATGTTTCTTGGTAGCCAAGACTCTTGGTCCCAAAGCTGATGAAGCTGGCTCAACCAACTCAAGGAAGGAATAACCATATTGAGACCAATTAAGTTGTGTCTTTCGGAGGGATATATATCTAATAAGGTTTTCAGTCCATTAATCGTAGTCTCATAGCTACCTGTCCCATTAGGATATTGGCGAAAACGATCATGCATATCCTTTGGACCATCAAGACTTACTAAAACGTTAAATGAATGGTCATTTAAAAATTGAGCTATTTCAAAATTAATGAGTGTTGCATTGGTAGTAATAGAAAAGCTTATAGGACGAAGGGAATGTGTTTTAGCAAAAAATACTGCATACTTTATTTTTTCAAAAGCTAATAAAGGTTCACCACCATAAAATCCAATAGATATACGTTCGCTTTCTTGACTACATTGGATGGCTTCTAGGATTGCCTTTTCAAGAATGACAGTGGACATTTCCAAATTGCCATGGGTACGATGGTCGCTGTAACCACCACCAAACGCACAATATTTACATCTTAAGTTACACTTGTCGGTTATTTCAACTAGAGTTTTTGCTCTTTTGCTGTTGATTAGCGTTATGATTTCAGGCCAAGATGCATGAAATGACAAGTATTGTGGAGGATTACATGAAAATAAGCCCCGTTCAATCATTGTCTTAATTTCAGATACAATTTCCGAGAATTGAAGCTGGAGATCGGTAAGACTAGTTCCACTTAGCCATCGGCTGAAAACCTCGCTTTCTGACTCGGATATTTCAAACAAACGATTCGTGTGGTGATCGAGCACATAGTGGCCATCAGGAGTATTGTAAAGTGCAATATATGGTGGAGCTGAAATGAAATCGAACATGTCATTGATCATAGCTGAATTTGCCTCCCAATAGAGTTGACTGTAGAAAAAAGAGTAAGGGGGAACGATTATTTAAAAAACAGTATAATACTGCTATATATTACCACTAAATCGATTGTTTTTCAATATATCAACGAAATAAATTCGTATATTTTTGATAACTATGATAGTGAGGATTTTCTATAAAGGAGAACATATAGATGTTTTTTGCTTTCTGTGATAAAATAACTTAAAGGGAATAATGAAATAGTTGAGATTGTTCAACTCCTAAGTTTAGATGTGAGGATAAGTAAGAACATAAAATGGAGGAATTTTTAAATGCAATTTATCGAAATTATTAAGGCGATTATTTTAGGTATTGTTGAAGGTCTTACGGAGTGGATACCTATCAGTAGTACAGGACATATGATTTTAGTGGATGAGTTTTTACAGCTCAACATGAGTGATGCTTTTAAAGAAATGTTTTTTGTAGTGATACAACTAGGTGCAATCATGGCGGTTGTGGTGTTGTATTGGAAGAAGCTAATGCCCTTTCAATTCAAAGAGAAGTTAATTGTAAAAAAAGATACGATGTCAATGTGGTTTAAAATTATTACGGCTTGTTTACCAGCAGCAGTAATTGGTCTTCTATTTAATGATAAAATTGATGAACTATTTTACAACTATTTGACTGTTGCAATTACTTTGATCGTGTATGGAATTCTATTTATTGTAATTGAGAGTAAGAATAGAAAGCCCTGGATAAATGAGCTTTCTCAAATTACGTATAGAACCGCAATATTAATTGGTGTATTTCAAGTACTGGCGTTGATTCCTGGTACATCTAGATCAGGAGCGACGATACTTGGTGCAATATTAATAGGAACATCACGAACAGTTGCTGCAGAATTTACCTTTTTCTTAGCTATTCCAGTTATGTTTGGAGCGAGTTTGGTAAAAATATTGAAATTTGGTTTGGTATTTACCGGAGATGAACTTATTATATTATCGACTGGGATGCTGGTTGCCTTTGTAGTTTCAATATTAGCGATTAAATTCTTGATGGGATATATTAAGAAACATGATTTCAAGGCATTTGGATGGTATAGAATTGTTTTAGGTGTGATTGTTATTGCGTACTTCTTAACGATGGGTTAGATAGGAAAAAATAGATTACATACTATTTGTATTTGAAAAAGAAAGAGGATGTTCTTTATTGCACATCGCATTTGCGGTCATGTATAAAGAACGTCCCTTTATTTTTAATTAATGTTTGTATGAGCCGATATTTTTATTTTATTTCAATGCCACCACAGATGAGGAAACATTTGATAGTAACTACCTTGGCTGATGGATTAGGAGTTACATTTGACCTGCGTTTATTATCCCAACCACCAAGTAATGGCAAGCCTTTCATTTCTACTCGCCATTCATCTGGCACTTTGAAGGTAATGCCTCCGAAGGCTGTAAAGGCGTCAATCACAATAGGTTCATTAGTTGTTATAACTGAATTTCTTAGGTCAACATCCATACCACCAAAGATTGCTGTTACTTCTCCGCCTCTAAAATCTTGAGAGGTATTAATGATATTTGCGCCTGAAAAAATCACAGTATTATTAAGTGTATCGAAGTTGAAGGCTTGTTTTCTTTTTGGAAATATAAACCAAATTCCTACTAAAATGATGATGGTAGGCCATATGAATTCCCATATATTCACTCCTTCAAAGAACCATCCAAGTATTTTTAATTGATAAAACACCCCGATTATGATAGCCATCAAGCCAAAGGAGTTACGCGTTGATCGATCCAATAAGGTATAAAGGCCAAAGATAATAAGGAGTATTGGCCAATAGGTTTCAAAGATATTTTCATCTAATATACCCATCGTATTCAAAAACAAACAAATACCAACTAACATAATCATGACACCTAAAAAAGAACGTTTGCTAAATTTATATTTTTCCATTTTTCATCCTCCCAAACATAATGCATTTGTCTATAACCTCATTATATACATTAATATTTTTTAAAGCATTAGAATTTGGTTAAAATTCAATCAAATATTCTTAAGGATTGAGTTCTAATTCTAGATTGCTAATAAAAAGATATATTTTGAAAAATGAATCAAAATTTTCTTGAAGCTTCAAAATTAATAAAAAAACCAATGTTCATAAAAAATAATTTTATAAAATAAAAAAATAATTGTTAGAAATTACTAACATATATCATGAAATTGATATACATTAGGCATTTTAACACGGAAAATATCCGATATATTAAAAAAATAGATAATATTATTGAGTCATAACAGTGGCGATTGGTGATATTAACCATATAAAAATATGCAAGAAAATAAAATGGAACTTGTAAAAACTTGATTTCTTTAAATTGTCATGTTATAATTTCATCAGCATCATAGATTAGATAAAGATAATGTTGTCTTTATACCATAATCGATGAGGGCATAGGAGCTCTAACAAATCTACGTACGTCAAGTATGTGAATTTGTTAGAGCTTTTTTATTGATAAGAAAGTCCTGCATAAGCAATTGGAAAAGCGGCAGATAGGTAACGCGAGTTTAACTCGGAGTAGCCGATTTTCTTATCTATCAGGAAGGTTCTAAAACCCAATTCATTGTTTGAAAGGATGGTAATTATATGAGACAAGTAGCGATTTATGGAAAAGGCGGTATTGGTAAATCAACAACAACGCAAAACCTTACAGCAGCACTAGCTGAAATGGGAAAACAGATTATGATCGTAGGTTGTGACCCTAAAGCTGACTCAACAAGACTAGTACTTGGTGGTATGCACCAAAGAACAGTTCTAGACACCTTAAGAGAAGAAGGCGAAGACATTGATCTAGATGAGATTTTAAAGATTGGATATGGAAATATACGAGCGGTTGAATCTGGTGGACCAGAACCAGGAGTTGGCTGCGCAGGAAGAGGAATCATTACATCAATTAATATGCTAGAACAACTAGGTGCTTATACAGATGATTTAGATTATGTTTTTTATGATGTACTAGGAGATGTTGTTTGTGGTGGCTTTGCAATGCCAATTAGAGAGGGGAAGGCAGAAGAGATTTATATTGTTGCTTCAGGAGAAATGATGGCAATGTACGCGGCCAATAACATCAGTAAGGGTATACAAAAATATGCAAATACAGGGGGAACAAGATTAGGTGGTATCATTTGTAACTCTAGAAAAGTGGATAATGAGCTAGAAATGCTTGAAGCATTTGCTAAAGAATTAGGTACTCAACTGATTCATTTTGTACCTCGTGATAATGTTGTACAAAGAGCGGAGATTAACAGAAAGACGGTTATAGAGTATTTGCCTGAAGAAGCTCAAGCAGATGAATATAGAACATTAGCTAGAAATATTGACAACAATCAAATGTTTGTGATACCGAAACCAATGGCTCAAGAAAGATTAGAAGAAATACTAATGGAATATGGAATGCTCGACTGATCATATAAGGTTGGACGCCCCATGAGGAGTCAGCATCCCAAGTTCCATAGGCACATAGTGCCAGTATATTTTAACATAATGAATGGGATTAAGCAATCTATACGTATATAATGCCTATCCCATATACACTAAAATCAAAGAGAATTAAAATAAATCAAGACAAAATAAATCAAAATAATATAAGACCTAACCAAAAGAAGACCTAAACAATATAAAGTATAAAGCTAAGCCATAATAAAAAATACAAACTAATATAGGAGTGAATGCCATGAAAATGATTAGAGCCATTGTTCGACCAGAAAAAGCAACAGAAATAATGAAGGAATTATCCGATGCAGGGTACCCAGCAGTAACGAAAATTGATGTTGTAGGTAGAGGTAAGCAACGTGGTGTAAAGGTTGGAGATATCCATTACGATGAAATACCAAAAGAGATTTTAATGATCGTAGTAAAAGATGATGAGGCAAAAGAAGAAGTAGTAAGCATCATCAAGAAAACAGCTAAGACAGGAAATGGAACATTTGGAGATGGTAAAATATTTGTTACTGATGTTGAAGAGGCTTATACCATTAGTACAGGTGTAAAGGAACTTTAATAAACGCAAATCAAAATAGGGAGTGAACCTTATGAAAGAAATATCAGCAATAATCAGAATGAACAAAGTGAATGATACAAAAAAGGCTCTATCAGAAGCAGGGTTTCCTGCAGTAACTTGTAGAAAGGTATCTGGTCGTGGGAAAAAAGCTGTTAATTTTGAAATCATTCAAGAATTACTTGAGGGACATGATATTCAAGCACCAGCCTTAATGGAATCTATAACGGAAGGTCATCGTTTGATTACAAAAAGAATGATTATGATGGTTGTTTTAGATGGTGAGGTAGATAGTGCGGTAAAGGCTATTATTGATGCAAATCAAACAGGTAATATGGGTGATGGTAAAATATTTATTTGCCCAATTTCAGAAACGATTAGAATTAGAACCGGTGAAACTGGTGATGAAGCAGTATAACTCAAACCATTTAGACCATCAGCTTAAGCGAAGGGTGGTCATTATGACTTAGAAAGAGGTGATAATTATGCCGCAAAATATAAATAAAGTTGTTGAGAAGGTGTTAGATTCTTATCCTGCAAAAGTTATGAAAAACAGAAAGAGTCACACCGTGATTAGAGATACAGGAAAAACCCAAGAAATTGATGCGAATACAAGAACAATACCAGGAATTATTACCAATAGGGGTTGTGCCTACGCTGGATGTAAAGGTGTTGTTATTGGGCCAATTATTGATATGCTGCATATCGTTCATGGTCCAATTGGTTGCTCTTATTACACTTGGGGAACAAGAAGAAATAAAGGAAGAACCAGAGAAGGCGGTCAAAACTTCCTAGAATATTCGTTTAGTACAGATCTAGGTGAAAGCGATATTGTTTTTGGTGGAGAAAAGAAACTTATAAAAGCTATAGATGAAGCTGTTGAATTATTTCATCCGAAAGCGATCTCCATTAGTGCAACATGTCCAGTAGGTTTGATTGGTGACGACATACATCAAATAGCAAAACAAGCTACGCAAAAATATGGTATACCTGTTTTAGCTTTTAGCTGTGAAGGTTATAAAGGTGTTAGCCAATCTGCAGGGCATCATATTGCCAACAACAAATTAATGTCAGAAGTGATTGGTAAAAATGAAACCTATGAAGCAAAGGCTTATTCAATCAATATGTTAGGTGAATATAACATAGGTGGAGATGAGTGGGAAATATCCAGAGTCATGAATAAGATTGGCTATCATGTCGTCACTTCTATGACTGGTAATTCAGTTTATGATGAAATTGCTGCAGCGCATAAGGCAGATTTAAACATTGTTCAATGTCATCGTTCTATTAATTATATTGCAGAAATGATTGAAAAAAAATATGGTTTGCCTTGGATTAAAGTGAATTTTATCGGTATTGAATCTATGAGTAAATCCTTAAGAGATATTGCGAAGTATTTTGGAGATGAAGAGCTTATAAAAAGGACAGAACAAGTTATTGCTGAGGAGATTGCTGAAATTGAACAGGATATTCTACATTATAAAAAAATGTGTGAAGGAAAGACAGCAATGTTATTTGTGGGTGGATCTCGTGCACATCATTTCCAAGGTATGTTAAAAGAATTGGGTATGGAAACAATTTTAGCTGGTTATGAATTTGGTCATAGGGATGACTATGAAGGTAGAGATGTTATACCTAATATAAAAATAGATGCAGATAGTAGAAATATCGAAGAAATACAAGTTGAGAAAGATCAAGACAATTATCAACTTCGAATTTCTGAAGAAAAATACAAACAATTACAAGAAGAAATTCCACTTGGTAAATACAAAGGTATGATCAATGAAATGGGAGATGGAACCGTTGTTATTGATGATTTGAACCATTTTGAAACAGAGCAATTTGTAAAGGCTTTGAAACCAGATATGTTTGGCTCAGGTATCAAGGATAAGTATATGGTTCAGAAAATGGGTGTTTATTCTAAGCAAATCCATTCCTATGATTATGCAGGTCCTTATGCAGGATTTAGAGGTTCGGTAAACTTTGCTAAAGATATTGCTGCAGGTATGAATACTTCTGCATGGAAGTATATCATTTCGCCTTGGAAGAAAGAACCAACTATTACAGGTAAGATGGGAGTTGATCAAGTATGTTAAATGCTACACCAAAAGAGCAAATTGAAAGAACAGGACTTACAATTAATCCGGCTAAAACTTGTCAACCTTTAGGAGCTATGTATGCAGCCTTAGGGATTAACAAGTGTTTACCACATAGCCATGGGTCACAAGGTTGTTGCTCCTTTCATAGAATGCACCTAACAAGACATTATAGGGATCCAATCATCGCATCAACAAGTTCCTTTACAGAAGGCTCTTGTGTATTCGGTGGGAAGTCAAATTTAACACAAGGTCTAACAAATATATTTAATGTTTATAATCCAGATGTTGTTGCTATCAATACTACCTGCTTGTCGGAGACAATTGGTGATGATGTAGGTGAAATTGTTAGGGATGCCAAAATTCCTGAGGGTAAAACAGTAATATATGCGAGTACCCCAAGCTATCAAGGTTCTCATATTACAGGTTTTTCTAATATGTGCAAGTCCATGGTTAGCCAATTGGCAGTTAAGGAAGAAGATAAATCAAATGGAAAAATCAACATTTTTCCTGGTTTCGTAGAACCTAGTGATATGAAAGAAATAAAACGTATCGCTAAAGAACTGAAGGTAGAATTTATTATGTATCCAGATACCAGTGAGGTTGTAAATACGCCAAATACAGGTAGATATGAAATGTATCCGAGTGGTGGTACAACAGTTGCGGATATTAAAGATTCAGGTAATTCAATTGCAACTTTAGCATTGGGTTCTTATGCCTCACAAGATGCAGCATTTACGCTTGAAAAGCAATGTGATATCAACCCATATATTTTAAAAACACCAATTGGTATTAAAGCTACAGATGCTATGATCATGAATCTATTAGAACTAACTGGAGGATCTGTTTCTAAGGAATTAGAAGTTGAAAGAGGACAGCTAGTGGATTTAATGGTTGATATACATCATCATTATCATGATAAAAAGGTAGCAATCTATGGTGATCCAGATATCATTTTAGCTTTAACTGAGTTTGTGATTGATCTTGGAATGATTCCTAAATACATCATAACTGGTACGCCAGGAAAAACTTTCGATAAGGAAATAGCTGAAGTATTAGAAACAGCTGAAATAAAGGACTGTATCGTAAAGATAGAAGGCGACTTATTTGGACTACATCAAATGATCAAAAACGAACCAGTAGATATGCTTATAGGGAATACCTATGGAAAATATATTGCAAGAGCAGAAAATATTCCCCTTGTAAGAATTGGGTTTCCAATTCTTGATAGAGTAGGTCATAGCTTCTTTCCAACTGTAGGCTACAGAGGTGCTATGAGATTGATTGAAAAAATCAGCACAGCCTTCTTAGATAAGTATGATGTTGAATGTCTTGAAGAGGATTTTGAACTTGTTATGTAAGGGTAAAAGAGAATAGATAATAAATCATTGTTAAATCTATTTCGGGTTGTTGCTGCACAGTAATAAGGGTTTATTAATGTGATGGTTTCATCCCGAGATGATTTTAAACTATAAATAAGCTTGCTCTAGACGTAAAAAAATAAAAGAATTGTGGTGATTCTGGTGGAAAAAAACAATCTATTAGAGGGTAGAAAAAAATTCATTATGCAAAAAGAAAACGAAGCACCGATGGTTATCAGCTGTGATGAAAATAGCTTATCAGGTGCAGTAAGCCAAAGAGCATGTGTTTACTGTGGTGCCAGAGTTGTCTTAAATCCTATAACAGATGCGTTACATCTTGTGCATGGTCCAATTGGTTGCGCAAGTTATACTTGGGACATTAGAGGTAGTCTTAGTAGTGATTCACAGTTGTATCGAAACAGCTTTTCCACTGATTTAAGAGAAAAAGATATTGTTTTTGGTGGAGAAAAAAAGCTAGCTTCGGCAATTGTTGAAGCTTATGAGGAGTATCATCCCAAGGTAATTTTTGTCTATGCTACTTGTGTTGTAGGGGTTATAGGTGATGATATTGATGCTGTTTGTAAAAATGCAGAGAATGAGTTAGGTATTCGTGTACTTCCTGTTAAATCACCAGGGTTTTCTGGGAACAAAAGGAGTGGGTACAAGGCTGGGTGTAATGCTATTTTGCAGTTAATGGGAGAAACAAAGGTTGCTGAAACAATACCTGATTCTATTAATTACTTAGGTGATTTTAATTTAGCCGCAGAAGCTTGGATTATTAAAAGCTATCTAAATGAGATGGGTGTTAAACTCCTTACAGTACTTACAGGTGATTCAAATTATGAAAGTCTTTTGCAAGCACCAAGAGCAGAGCTGAATATTGTCCAATGTGCGGGATCAATGACTTATTTGGCCAAGCAAATGGAAAGTGCTTATCAAATTCCGTTTGATAAAGTGCGGTTTCTTGGAGTTGATGAGACTGTAAGTGCGTTAAGGAAAATAGCCAATCTGCTAGGCAATACTGATATTATCATAAGAACAGAAAAACTTATTGAAAGAAAACTAACTGAAGTAAATGACGTATTAGATCAATATCGTAAAAAGGTGAAAGGACATAAAGCGGCTATCTACGTTGGTGGTGGATTTAAGGCAATAGCACTTATAAAGCAATTCAACAATTTAGGTATAGATACAGTTGTAATTGGTACGCAAACAGGCGATCAGGAGGAGTATGAAATGATACGAAGCTTGACCAAACAGGGTACAGTCATACTCGATGATACCAATCCAAATGAATTGCAAAAATTTATACTTGAAAAAGGTGCTGACATTCTTGTAGGTGGTGTAAAGGAAAGACCCCTTGCTTACAAACTAGGAATCGCATTTATTGACCATAATCATGAAAGAAAGCATGCATTAGCGGGTTTTGAAGGTGCAATTAATTTTGCTCAAGAAGTAGACTTAACGGTCAATAGCCCAGTGTGGGATTACTTAACCTAATGCGGAAGCTTTGTAACATTGGAAATAAATATATAAAATTTGAAAGGGGAGTAGTCCATATGGTCCAATCAAAGTCAAGAAGCTTCGTTAATTTAAATGTGAACCCTTGTAAAATGTGCATGCCAATGGGAGCATCTCTGGCTTTTGAGGGTATTGAAGACAGTATGGTACTCATTCACGGTTCTCAAGGCTGTAGTACCTATATAAGGCGCCATATTGCAACTCATTTTAATGAACCTATAGATATAGCCTCTTCTTCCTTAAGTGAGCAAGGTACTGTTTACGGAGGTGCCGCCAACCTAGTTCAAGGTCTTAAAAATGTTGCAGCAATTTATAACCCGAAGGTCATAGGTGTATTAACTACTTGCTTAGCAGAAACCATAGGTGAAGATATTACACATATCATAAAGGAAAGTGGTATTGCAAGTGAACTTAAAGGAATTGATATCATACCAGTTCCCACTCCGGGATATGCAGCAAGTGAATATAATGGATATTTTGTTGCTCTCAAAAAAATAGTAGAGTTTTATGCAAAGGAACCCAAAGTGAAAACCAAACACATTAATGTGATCGTGACTGATTTGACACCAGCAGATATCAGAGAGCTTAAAAGGATTCTAAACTTGTTTGAAGTGGAATATACCATTTTTCCGGACATATCAGAAACCTTAGATGCTCCTTATAAAAAGGGTTTTGATAGAAAAACAGAGGGAGGCACAACGAAATCACAGCTTAAAAGAATGTCAGCTGCCATTGCAACGATTGAGTTCGGTTGGATGACGCCAGTAGGCTTATCGTCAGGGCGATATTTAGAAGAAAACTTTGGTGTACCTCTTTATTCCTGTCCGTTGCCAATTGGATTGAAAGGAACAGATTTATTTCTTGAAGCTATTTCCAATATTTTCGACAAGCAAGTGCCAGAGGAGTTGAAAAAAGCTAGGGGTCGTATGCTAGATGCGATGATTGATTCTCATAAATTAAATCGTGAAGGTAGATCCGTGATTTATGGCAATCCAGAACTGATCTATGCAGTAAGCAACTTATGTATTGAAAATGGTATTGAGCCTGTTGTTATTGCCACAGGTACTGATACAAATCCATTGGAAGATCAGTTAGAAAAGCTACTTGTTAAATATCAGTATAAGCCTATCATTTTAAAGGACTGTGACTTTGAAAGTATACAAAAAAAAGCTATAGAGCAAAAGGCAAATCTATTGATTGGAAATTCAGATGGTAAATTTATGAAAGAAAAAGAAAATATTCCGTTAGTGCGAATTGGTTTTCCTATACATGACAATATTGGGGCTTCTAGACAACTTTTCATAGGATATGAAGGAAGCTTAAGATTTTTAGATCAAATAACCAATACGCTAATCGATAAGAAGCATGAGGCCTATCGTGATAAAATGTATAACAAATATTTTGTAAATGAAGGATTAATCTTGTGAAAAGGGAGGATAACCGATGTTAAAATGCAATAATAATACGCCTTTAAACAAACAATTCATGTCTTCAGAATTAAAGGAAAAAACAGCAAAGCATCCCTGCTATAATCCGGATGCAATAGATTATGCGAGGATGCATCTCCCAGTTGCACCAAAATGTAATGTGCAGTGCAATTATTGCAATAGAAAATACGATTGCCAAAATGAAAGTAGACCAGGAGTTACCAGTATGATTATGTCACCAAAGCAGTCCTTTGAACGATATAAAGAAGAAAAATTAAAGTATGATAAATTAACAGTAGTAGGTTTTGCAGGACCAGGAGATGCCATGGCAAATTTTGAGGAAGTCAAAGAGACCATTGAGCTCATTAAAGAATATGACGCTACTGCAATTTTTTGTTTATCAACCAATGGATTGGCTTTATATGAACATATTGATGAGGTGATCCAATTAGGGGTTTCGCATATCACGATTACAATCAATACTATTTATCCAGAGGTAGCTGCCCAAATATATAAATTCATTGATTTAGATGGAAAGCGTTATACGGGTATTGAAGCAGGAGAAATAATTGTAAAAAGACAGTTTGAAGCTCTAGAAAAGCTATGCCAAAACAATGTTATGGTGAAAGTAAATATTGTTTATATCAAGGGTTTAAATGATAATCATATTGATAAGGTTGTTGAAAGAGCAGCAACTTTAGGGGTAGCCATGACAAATATTATGCCACTTATACCAACAGAAAACACAGCCTTCGCAGAATTTCCTAAACCATCAGCTACAGAGCTTTTATTGGTTAGAAAAAAATGTGAAAAGTATGTAACTCAAATGTATCATTGCAAGCAGTGTCGTGCAGATGCAGTTGGAACACTATGTGGGAAAAAACAAATAGGGTAGTAATACCATGAAATATGAACTTAATAAAAAAAATTGTTTGGAGGTAATGAAAGATGGAAAAACCTAAACATCATATTTTCGTATGCACAAGTTCTAGATTAACAGGAGAAAATAAGGGTTTTTGTGTTCAACAAAAAGGAAAGGAAATTATCCAAGCCTTTGTAGAAGAGATACAGGATCGAGATTTGGACTCAGAAGTATTGGTGACGAACACTGGTTGTCTTGGACTTTGTACTATGGGCCCTGTTGTAATCATTTATCCAGACCAAATATGGTATGGAAAAGTAACAGTTCAAGATGTCGAAGAAATACTAGATGCACTAGAAGAAGGAAATCTTGTAGAACGATTATTACTATAAGGGTTATTAATTTATAAGGTGGATAAAGTATGGTATTAAAAAAAGCAAAAATAATTTTTATAGCATTAGGGTTATTACTTACTTGTATCAGCTTAATAGGTTGTTCGCAAGAGGAGAAAAAAACAAAATTAACGATCTTAGCGGCTGCGAGTCTTACAGAGGTTTATACTGAGCTAGAAAAAGGGTTTGAGGCACAATATACAGATATAGATCTTCAATTTACCTTTGCAGGAACCACAACATTATTACCTCAAATCAAAGAAGGTATAGAGGCTGATATTTTTGTATCTGCCAGTGAATCGGCTATACTTGAACTCTTAGATGAGGGATACATAAAAGAAGAAGCTGTTAAGGTATTTGCACATAATCAATTGGCATTCATGATTTACAAAGATTCAAACTTTGATGTTAAATCTATGGAAGATGTACTCCAAGAGGGCATCAAAGTTATTATTGGAGAACCCAATCTACCTGTTGGGAAATACACAGTTGAGATGTTAGACAAAATTGAGGCCGAAGGACTCTATGGAGAAAATTACAAAGAGCTTTTCATGGATCATGTAGTATCAATGGAAAATTCGGTGAAGGCTGTAGCTATAAAGGTTGAAATGGGTGAAGCAGATGTTGGGGTTGTGTATGCTACAGATTTTACGTCTTTAAATAACAAATGGGTCTATGGTATAGATATTCCAAAAGCTTATAATCCTAAAGCAACCTATGAATTGGCAACGTTAAAAAATAGCAAGAATAAAAGAATGGCCGATAAGTTTGTTGCGTATGTTCTTGGTAAAGAAGGGCAAGATTATTTGCTTAAATATGGTTTTATCTTACCCGAGTAGGGCAGTTGGGAGTTGATATGTTGTGGAAAGAAGTGGAGTTACGCTGGAGGAATCAAAATTTTTCCTTCAACCAAAAAAGGAGTTATCTTTTAAAAAATTAAACATTACTTACCTCATGTTATGGTCGGTAGTATTGGTTAATTTTATAGGTATTATAAGCGTTTTATATGCGATGATTGCAAATGTTTCCACTGAGAATCTGAATAAGCTTGTAGCAACAGGAGATACATTTTCTGCTCTTAAAACAACTTTTTTCTCCATCCTAATTTCTGTAAGTATCGTATGTATCATCGGTATTCCTGTAGCATATATGCTAGCTATCCATAAAGGTGTTTTTTATAATTTGATTGAGATCATTACCTTTATACCGCTAGTTTTACCTCCATCTGTCGCTGGTCTTGCCTTGTTAATGACATTTGGAAAGCATGGAATAATAGGCGAAAAGTTAGACCAATGGGGCATTCAATTACCCTTTACTTTTTTTGCAATTGTACTAGTTCAAGTTTTTATATGTATGCCATTTTTTATTCAAATTGTTAAAAATGGATTTGATACTGTAGAAACGGAAGTAATAGAAGCCGCAAAAGTATTTGGGGCAGGAGACGGGATTCTTTTGTGTAAGTTTTATATACCAATAAATATAAAGGCTATATTTGCAGGGATCATTCTTTGTTGCCTGAGAGCGGCAGGGGAATTTGGTGCAACAATTATGTTAGCAGGTAATATGGTTGGAAAAACGCAGACGATAACAACAAGAATTTTTTCGTTATATCAATATGATGTTATGCAAGCGGTCGCTTTGGCTGCTGTTCAGCTATTCTTATTACTAATTCCATTGCTTCTATTAAAATTGTTTTTTAAGCATTAAAAAGAAGGAGAGTGGCTTTATGTCCAGGCTTTATATTGTTGATACAACCTTAAGAGATGGGGAACAGACAGCGGGCGTTTCTTTTGCGAAAGATGAGAAACTTAAGATTGCAGTAGCACTTGCTGATTTGGGTGTAGATATTATCGAGGTAGGAATACCTGCTATGAGTGCGAGAGAAAGGGAAGTTATTCGAGAAATCAATGAACTTCACTTATCCTCTGAGTTATTGGTATGGAATAGGATGTCAATTTCTGATGTTAAACTGTCTATAGAGACAGGGGTACAGCAACTTCATATCACTGTTCCAGCATCAGATCTTCATATGCAGAAAAAGCTAGGAATTACCCGAAAAGAGCTCATAAAAAGAATGAATGAAACGATTTCCTTTGCTATAGAAAAAGGATGTAAAGTTTCAGTAGGAGCAGAGGATGCTTCGAGAACAGAGTTGAATTTTTTGATTCAACTTTATAAAGAGGCTGTTAGCCAGGGTGCTCATAGAGTACGATATGCAGATACGGTTGGTCGACTAGACCCTTTTTCTACCTATCATATTATTCGCTCTATTAAAGAAGAGATTGGTGTAGATATTGATTTTCATGGGCACAATGATCTAGGAATGGGAACTGCGAACGCGTTAGCGGCCTACAAAGGGGGAGCTGGATATATTAGTTGCAGTGTCAACGGACTAGGGGAAAGGGCAGGAAATACGCCATTAGAAGAAATTGTTACAGCAATTCGCTATGTTGAAGGTTGTGAAGAGAAAATGAAGATGAAGAAAATTATGACGGTATCTAAAATGGTTGAAAAGTATTCGGGGCGAAAGGTTCAAGATTCCAAACCTATTGTTGGCAAGGAGGTTTTCTCCCATGAAGCAGGTATTCATGTGGATGGCTTATTAAAAGACATATTAACCTATGAAGAAATCTCTCCTGAGATATTTGGAAGACATAGAAAAATTGTTTTAGGTAAGCATTCGGGAAAACACGCGATTAAGCATGACTATCAGAAAAGAGGTATTGTCATTTCTGATGCAGAGGTTGAACAAATATTAAAGGAACTACGACAAGGTTAGAGGATAAAAATTTGAATAGTGCGCGTACTGAATTCTAGGAGTTCATACCATTCATAATATAATGCCCGACAGTTGCTGAATGTCGGGCATTATATTATGAATGTAAGTATATATTTGTGAATGACTACTTTATGGTGA
Source organism: Firmicutes bacterium HGW-Firmicutes-1 (assembly GCA_002841625.1). Taxonomy (NCBI): domain Bacteria; kingdom Bacillati; phylum Bacillota; species Firmicutes bacterium HGW-Firmicutes-1. Next base: position 84,597 of record PHAG01000007.1, read on the forward strand.
TTGAGTAATGAGCTGAAAAGGTACCCATTGCTTCAAGTGATTGAATACCTAGCTTTTCTTTTAATTGACCACTAGCAGTCACTTCATCGGCAATACCAAACCAAGGTTCAATGCATACAAATGGAGCATCCTTTTTTGGAGGTGACCATATACCGACATAAGGGAAATCATCTAGGGTGAAGGAAATAGAATGCTCTGTTTTATCTGATTGTATTGAAAAAACATTCCTTCCTTTTGTTTCATAAATGATGGCGTCATTGTCAAATAAGTTTCTATTTAGAGCAAGATTAGCAGTGGTTTGTGTTAGAAATTTATTTGAGGTATCTAAATAAGGTCCCTTCAATGGGATTATCGTTCTTGAGAGTGTTGGTGATATTGCAAGGTAATAATCTTCGAATTTTGTGTCTTCAGTAATAGGAACATTGAAGCCAGGATGACCACCTATTGAAAAGTACATCATTTCCTTCACGTTTGGATTTTCAACTAAGTAAGTTACAGTTACTGTATTTTCTTCTAGTTTATAAGTAATGGTTAAGTTAAAGTCATAAGGATATATGGCTTTTGTAGTGGAATCAGAGGTTAAGCATAAACTGACGTTTGTGTCACTTTGAGAGCTAATCCTAAAAGTGTAATCACGTGCAAAGCCGTGTTGTCCCATAGGATAGATTTGTTCATCAATTAGGTATTGATCATTGATCAAACGTCCAATAATTGGGAACAGTACGGGTGCTTGTCTTCCCCAATAGGTTGAATTCCCTTGCCACAAGTATTCAAGCCCAGTATCAATGCTTTTTATGCTTGAGAGTTCTGCACCTTTTTCTGACACCAAAACGATTAAATGATTATTTTGAAGTTGTATAGTCATATCTGCTCCTCCAATTATGTAAATTATTAATATTATAGCATATAGCTACAAAAGGATATACTACATAAAAACATTTCGTTTGCAATAAAAATGGAAAAGTGATTAAATAAATACATATAGAAAAATGAAAAGATGAGAGAGGAGTTAGACAATGAGCATAGGATATGCGTGCCTAACGGTTGGAGTACTAGGAACTGATCAAAAAAGTTGCATTCTTAAAAATGTGAGCAAAGAAAAACTGGTGGAATTAATTGCCTACAACTTGAATTCTCTAGAAAAAATAATTGATTATAATATTGAAAACAATATAAAGTTGTTTAGAATTAGTTCGGATTTAATACCATTTGGATCAAGTCCTGCGAATAATCTTCCTTGGTGGAATATATTCGCAGATCAATTTCAAGAAATCGGGAACAAAGCACAACAGAATGGAATTAGGCTTTCTATGCATCCAGGGCAATATACAGTGCTGAACTCCCCTCATATTGAAGTGGTAAAGAGGGCGATTGATGATTTGAATTATCACACTCAAGTGCTGGAAAGTCTTGGTGTAGGACCTAACCATAAAATTGTTTTGCATATCGGAGGCATCTACAATGATAAAGCGGAAGCCATTAAGAGATTTATAACGAATTATCACCATTTGCAGGACTCGGTAAAGCAACGACTCATCATAGAAAATGATGATAAATCCTATAATATAAGTGACGTACTGGAAATAGGTACAGCCTTAAGTGCTCCTGTTGTTTTTGATAATCTTCATAATAAAATAAATCCTTCTAACAAAGAAATGAGCGATTTATATTGGATTAATGAGTGTAGAAAGACTTGGAAGGGAAAGGATGGCCAACAGAAAATCCATTATTCTCAACAAGATCCATTCAAGAAGGCCGGATCACATTCTAGTACTATTTATATAAATGAATTTATGGAATTTTATGATAACATTGATAGAAGTGACCTAGATATAATGCTTGAGGTTAAGGATAAAAATCTCTCAGCTGTCAAATGCATAAATTGTACTTCTGTTGATAAGAACATAAAAGCACTTGAGTTGGAATGGAGTAAGTACAAATATAAAATTCTTGAAAATTCACATCTAGATTATGTGGAAATACGAAAACTGCTACGTAATAAAAATGATTATCCTGCTATTTCTTTTTATAATTTAGTAGAAGGGGCATTAGAAAAGGAAAGTAATGTAGGGGGTTCCATAAATGCTGCGCAGCATATTTGGGGGTACTTTAAAGATATTGCTTCAGATAAAGAAAAAGACAGTTTTTTCAAAAGCATTGAAAGCTATAAACAAGGTTTAACATCGGTTAAGACGATAAGAAATCTATTGTGGAAAATGACGGTTAAATACAATCAACAATATTTATTGAATTCCTACTATTTTGTGATTCAATGATAATTAGAATGGAGGAGGAATAAAAATGACTACTAATAAAACGAGTTTATTTATAAAAGTATTTGTTTCTATAACGTTTTTGGCAATGATTCTTGTAAATGCACTGGCAAATAGTATTCCAATTAATGGAATAGGAACTGGTCAAGTATCTGATTACTATAAAAATCTATTTGCACCAGCTGGTATAACATTTGCTATATGGGGGCTCATTTATCTATTGCTTGCGGGTTATACACTTTATCAGCTTGGGGTTTTTCAAGGTTCGAATAAGTCAGACTTATTGAATAGAGTTGGAGTTTGTTTTTCCATCTCATCAATTGCAAATGCAGTGTGGATTTTCTCTTGGCATTACCAAGTGATAGCTGTATCTATGGTTCTGATGATCATAATATTAGGTTGTTTAATTTTCATTAACAAAGAAATAAATAAAGCAGAGCTTATAAGCAGAGAAAAATTTTTTGTTAGGTTGCCTTTTAGTGTGTATTTCGGTTGGATTACAGTAGCAACAATTGCAAACGTCACCACACTTCTAGTTAGCATAGGTTGGGATGGGTTTGGATTACCAGAACAGACTTGGACTGTAATGATACTTTTGGTTGGAGCTGCAATTGGTATTGCTACAACATTGAGAAATAAAGATATGGCTTATGGGCTTGTTATTATATGGGCTTATGCAGGGATATTATTAAAGCATTTATCAGAAAGTGGGTTTTCTAAGCAATATCCTACAGTAATTATGACAAGTATTATTTGCTTGGTTTTATTCTTTATGGTTGAAGTTTATGTTTTGATTTTCAATAAAAAAGAACTTATATAGATTAACGCCTACATAAAAATGAGATTCTAATATTGCGGTATTTATTTATCAGGTATATAAAGTGATTAAATACAAGTGTACCAGTTATAGTTGGTGATCAGACTGTCGATAAAAGCATTTTTTCTGATAGGTGTATACATTATTGGGCAGTAAGTGTTCATTTTTCTGGCCTTACCCTTCGGCCGGTCTGGCGAAAAATGAACACTTACTGCCTTTTATATTTATATAGAAGAAAAAATGCTTTTATCTCTGTTTTGCTAATTTATAGTTAATTAAATTGTCAACAACTGAAGTCCCCTACGAATAATGGGGACTTCTTTAATGAAACAAAATTTAGTTTAATCAGATAGTACTTGATTAAAATATCATAGAGATGTTAAGGGTAGTAGCTTGCTTTCGCTATCTTTAGTACGTCTTTTAATAGGAAGCCAGCAAATCAATAACATTTTCGATGTCAGCTTCTTTGACATCATTATGAGTAACAAATCTCCAGATTCCATTTTCTGGGCCATTTATTTTTATATGATTTTCAAGAAAAAATGACACCAATTGATCAGGTTGAATGCGTTCAGGAAGTGTAAAGAAGACCATGTTAATATGGATATCATCAAGGAATACTTGGACGCCATCAATTTTATTCAATGCTTCACCTAGTTTTAAGGCCAAGGCGTGATCCTGATATAATCGCGGAATCATTCTATCTAAGGAGACGAGCGCAGGTGCAGCGAGGACGCCAACTTGTCTTAAACCGCCACCCATAATTTTTCTGTTTTTTCTAGCTCTTTCTATAAAAGATTTTGATCCAGCTAGGATGGAACCAACAGGAGCACATAGTCCTTTAGAGAGACAAAACATAACAGAATCACAGTATTGAGTAATCTCGGTTGGAGCTACCTTAAGGTAAGTAGCTGCATTGAAAATTCGTGCACCATCTAGATGGACATGTACAGAATGCTTTTCTGCCATATTATGTACTTCTTTCATATAGGAAAGAGGAAGAACTCTTCCATTAGAGTAAGCATTTTCTAAGCAAATGAGAGCTGTTTTGGGGTAATGGATATTTTCTTCTTTTCTAATTTTAGCATCTATTTCATTTATATTCATATAACCCATTTCTGTATTTATAGTTCTTAATTGTACACCAGCAATAATCGCTGAAGCGCCAGTTTCATGACATACGATATGAGAATCATCCCCAACAATAACTTCATCACCTCTATTGCAATGTGTAAAAAGTGCAAGTTGATTTCCAAAGGTACCGCTGGGAACGAATAAAGACGCTTCTTTTCCAACAAGCTTTGCTGCTTTATCTTCAAGTTCCTTAACGGTAGGATCATCTTCGTAAATATCATCGCCTACTACTGCTTCATACATGCTCACGCGCATTTCCCAGGTTGGCATTGTTACGGTATCGCTTCTTAAATCTATCATAATGTTCTCCCTTAACTATTCAATCATATTTAAATCAATTATACTAAGAGAGGGGTTATTATACAAGGGGAATAACAAGGTAATTGTTTATGCTTTAGAAAATTCACATCAAAAAAAGTCCTTAATAATTTTCACTACCCCAGCATTTCATTTTATGGTACTATTAAAGCATTAAATTTAGTATAGCTCAAGGAGAAAAAACAATGATTTTAAATCCAACAAAAAAAGAATTAGAATATAGAATTTCAAAGTTATTTGAAGCTTTAAATGCTGCAGAAAATCAGTTTGATACTGCAATCATTATCAGCAAGGTGAATCAATATTACTTTACGGGTACGATGCAAGATGGCATTCTGATCGTGAAAAAGGATGGCACAACAGCTTTTTTTGTAAGAAAGAGCTTTGAAAGAGCAAAGCTAGAATGTCCACTAGATATTGTACATAAAATGTCTACTTATAAGGATATGTTAAATGTTATTCCATCAGCGTTAGGCAGCACCTATATAGAAACCGAAATCGTTCCGATTGCAATGATTGAAAGATTAAAAAAATATTTTAGTATGGATAAAATAAGTCCTCTTGACAGGATCATATTAAGTCTTAGAGCTGTAAAAAGCGAATATGAATTAGAAATCATAACGGAATCAGGTAAACAGCATCAGTACTTACTTGAAACGATCGTGCCAGAAATTTTGCAAGTAGGTATGAGTGAAACGGATTTTCTTACAGAATTATATAATAGAATGGTGAAGTTAGGGCATCATGGCGTCTCAAGATTTTCAATGTTTCAAATGGAATTAATTGTTGGACAAGTAGGATTCGGAGAAAGCTCAATTTATCCAACTAATTTTGACGGTCCAGGTGGAATGCTAGGTATGAGTCCTGCGGTCCCAATTATTGGAAATAGAAAACGCTATCTTAAAAAAGGGGATATTGTTTTTGTTGATGTGGGTTATGGTGTTTTGGGATATCATAGTGATAAAACACAGGTATACTCTTTTGGAATAAAACCAGATCAAGATGTTGAGAAAATTCATAATGACTGTAAAGACCTTATTATAAAAACAGCAAACCTATTAAAAGTAAATGCGATACCATCAGAAATTTACAATGAAATTACTAGCAATCTCCCCATTAGCCTATCTGAGAATTTTATGGGCTATGGTGAAAGTGTTAAATTTTTGGGACATGGTGTTGGACTTCACATTGATGAGATGCCAGTGATCTCGGGTGGGTTTAAAGTTCCACTCAAGGAAAATATGGTGATAGCGTTAGAACCAAAATGTGGGTTAGCAGGTGTAGGAACAGTAGGTGTTGAGGAAACTTATGTTGTGAAAGAGACTGGTGTGGTTTGTTTAACTGGTGGTCCTAGAGAGATCATGGTTGTATAGATGAAAAAAGTTTAGAGCAAGAAATAAAGCTTTCTATGAATGAAGATTCAATAAATAGAGAGCTTTATTTTTTTTGACTACTTGTCTTTTTGATTTTATAAAATAGTGGCTCAATTAACAGTATAATGTTAAAATATATAAATAATACAAAGTAAATATAACAAATATGATTAAATTTCGGTATGTAAGTGAGAGTAATTCAAATAAAGTTCATATAAAAAAATAAAATTATTGAGGAGTGATAAACGGAGTGGGAAATTCATTTACAAGAATAAACTCAATATTTGTTGGATTAGTAATGATGTTATCAATGTTTATGAGTATGCCATCAATGGCAACAGATAGTGATGCAGGCCTTAATGACATTTATAGCGAGTATGATTATATAGGAGCTTTTACCGAAGGTCTTGCAATAGTTGAAAAAAACGGGAAATATGGTCATATAAACAAAACAGGTAAAGTTATAGTTCCTATAATTTATGATGATTCTTTGTGTTTTGAAGAAGGATTAGCTGGAGTAAAAAGAAATGGGAAATGGGGTTTTATAGACAAAACAGGAAAAGAAATCATTCCAATTATTTATGATAGCATTGGTCGTTTTTCTGAAGGCTTCATACATGTGAAAAGAGATGGTAAATGGGGATACGTAGACAAATTGGGAGAAGAAATAATTCCTATTATCTATGACGATGTATGGTACTTCTCAGAAGGATTAGCTGGAGTTAAAGTTAATGGAAAGTGGGGTTTTATAGATAAAACTGGTGAAGAAATAATTTCAATTATTTATGACTATCCAGAGTGTTTCAGCAATGGAATAGCTATCGTCAATAAAAGCGGGAAATGGGGTTCGATAGATAAAACGGGTAAAGAATTAATGCCGTTCATTTATGAGGAGAATATGCTAATTAGAGCAAATGATGATAAAGTATTTAGAGATTATGAATATGTGCAGTTGTTCTCTGACGGACTTGCAATGGCTTGGAAAAGTGGAAAATGTGGTTATGTAGATGAGAATGGGAAAGAAGTAATTCCTGTTATTTACGAATCTTTAGATTCCTTGTACGGGGATTATATCATATTTGAAAGAAATGGAAAGCTTGGTTATGTGGATTATAAAGGCAAAGAAATAATTTCAACCAATTATGATAGTATAGATTTCATGTTCGAGGGTATGGCAGTAGTTGAAAAAAACAATAAATTTGGTTATATAGATGATACCGGTAGAGAAGTAATTTCGACTATTTATGAAAGCGCAAGTTTTTTTCTTCAAGGTTTAGCAATAGTTGAAAAAAACGGGAAGTTTGGCTTAATTGATAAAATGGGGAAAGAAATAATTCCTTTTATTTATGATCAAGTAGAATACTATTACTCTGAAAATGGTTTTATTGAAGTTAAAAAAGATGGAAAGCACGGATTTATAGATCAAACAGGTAAAGAGATATGCCCACTTATTTATTCCTACGTATCTCGATTTTCAGAAGGTTTTGCAGCGGTTGAGAAAGATGAAAAGTATGGCTATATAGACGAGACAGGAAAAGAGATTATACCCATTATTTATGACAGTGCCTTTGAATTTGAAGAAGGATTGGCATGTGTTAAAGTAGATGGAAAATATGGTTATATAGATAAAATAGGGAAAGAAATAATACCTATTATTTATGATGATTTAAGAAGGTGCTTCAAAGAAGGTTTCATTTTTGCAAAAAAGAATGGAAAGTATGGTTTTATAGATAAAACAGGAAAAGAAATAATACCTATTATTTATGAGGAGTTAGAGGACTATTTTTCTGAAGGTTTATGTCGAGCAAAAAAGAAAGGAAAATATGGTTATATTGATAAAACAGGCAAAGAAATCATTCCTTTTATTTATGATGATATAAACTGGTTTTCAGATGATTTGATAGGAGCTAAGAAAAATGGAAAATGGGGCTATTTGGACAAAACAGGCAAAGAAATAATATCAATTATTTATGATGAAATAGGCAGTTTAACAGACGATTTAGTAAGAGTTAAGAAAAATGGAAAATGGGGCTATTTGGACAAAACAGGCAAAGAAATAATTCCATTTATTTATGATGATATAAGTTACTTTTCGGGGGGGTTAGTACTAGTACAAAAAAATAATAAATGGGGTTACATAGATAAAACGGGAAAAGAGATTATTCATGTTATTTATGATAATATAAGAAATTGGTGGGGCATATTAGAAGTTGAAAAAGATGGAAAACGAGGTTATTTGGACAAAACAGGCAAAGTAATCATACCAATTATTTACGATTATATTGAACGCATTTCAGAGGATTTGATGCTAGTTGTAAAAGATGGAAAATATAAATTGCTAGACAAATCTGGAAAGGAAGTGTTTGCTACTCCAACGTTTTCAGTCGTTCTGGTAAATGGAAAACAAACTTCCGTTGATGCGTATACAATCAATGGAAACAATTACTTCAAGCTAAGAGATTTGGCAAAGATGATAAACGGAACAGAAAAACAATTTGAAATCTCATGGAATCAAACTGAGAAGGCAATCAACCTTATATCATATAGCCCTTACACTGTAGTAGGCGGGGAGATGGTTAAGGGAGATGGAAAAACTATAGCACCTTTAGTCAACTTTTCTAAGATATTATTAGATGGAGTAGAGATTGGACCTATGGCCTATACAATTAATGATAACAACTATTTTAAATTAAGAGATATTGCAGAAGTTCTTGATTTTGGTGTTACATGGGAGGATAGTACAAATTCAATAGCTATTGATACTAATATAGGGTATACGAAACCATAAAAGAGAAGTTAAAACAATAAGTTTAAACTTTAACATAGGAGGAAAAGTTATGGAAAAGTTAGTTAAAAAAATTATAAAGGGATTTTTTGCAGCAACTATAATTTCGTCAATGTTGATGAGCATGTCTGCAATGGCAGCCGATGAAATTATTTGGATTAATAACGATTATGATGTCGTTGGTGGTTTATGTAACGGATATGCAATTGTTATGAAAAGTGGAAAATGGGGTCTTATAGATAAAACCGGTGAAGAAATCATACCACTTATCTATGATAGAGTGGATTTTATTTATGACGAAGGTTTAGTAACGGTAAGTAAAAACGGAAAATGGGGCGTGATTGATGTTACTGGAAAAGAAGTGATTTCAATTATTTATGACAATATAGGATTTTTAGATAATGATGTTACTATTGTTGAAAAAGATGGAAAAAGTGGAGTTGTTGATAAAACTGGCAAACAAATTATTCCGATTATTTATGATGAAGTTGGTCGTTATTATGAAGGGTTTGCAACAGTTAAAAACAATGAGAAATGGGGTATTGTAGATAATGCAGGAAATACTATAGTTCCATTGACGTATGATTGGATACAATGCTTTTCGGAAAGCTTAGCTGGGGTTGGGAAAAATGGGAAATATGGCTTTGTAGACAAAACGGGTAAGGAAATAATTCCGCTTATTTATGACAGTGTAGGATATTTTTCAGAAGGCTTAGCGGGTATTGAAAAAGACGGAAAATGGGGTTATATAAACAAAACAGGTAAACAAATGGTTCCATTTATATACGATTATGCTTATAGTTATTGGAAAGACTTAGCAGAGGTCAATAAAAATGGTAAGATTGGATGCATAGACAAAACAGGGAAAGAAATTGTTCCAAATATCTATGACTATATAGGTTATTATAGTGAAGAGCTTGCAGTGGTTGAAAAAGATGGTAAATATGGTTTCATAGATAAAAAGGGCAAAGAAATAACTCCAATTATTTACGATGTTGCTGAATATTTTGCTGAAGGTTTAGCACTTGTTACAAAGAACGGAAAATGGGGATATATAGACTCTACCGGAAAAGAAGTAATTCCTTTAATTTATGATGGGGGAGAAAGGTTTTTTGAAGGTTTAGCAGTGGTGCAAATAGAAAACAAAAGTGGTTATATTGATAAAACTGGTAAAGAGATAGTACCAATTATATATGACAAAGCAAGCGATTTCAGTGGAGGTGTTGCAATAGTTGAAAAAAATGGTGAATATGGCATTGTTAACATAACAAACAAGAAAATCATACCTATTACTGCTATACCAACATCTTCAAAGGTATTAGTAAATGGCAAAGCAATTTTTTTTGATGCTTATTCAATTAATGATAATAATTATTTCAAGCTAAGGGACTTTGGTAAGGTTATTATTGGAACAGAAAAACAATTTGAAGTAACTTGGGATAATGATAAAAAGGCAATTAACCTTATATCTAATAAACCGTACACAGTAATAGGTGGAGAGATGGCTAAGGGTGATGGTAAGATTAAAACACCGGTAGTAAATACTTCTAATATTTATATTGATGGTGTAGAAAGCGATTTAACTGCCTATACGATTTATGGTAATAACTACTTTAAACTTAGAGATATTGCACAAGCTTTTAATATTGGAGTTACTTGGGAAAGTACTTCTAATACAATAGTCATAGATACAAGTCAAGGATATACTACGCCATAAAGAATCATAGCGGAATATAATTCTTAAGTAGGGACGGGACGTAAACACGGGAAATTATTGAATCGAATGATTGCAGTATTAGTTATCTGGGGTATGATGTATATCTGTTATTAATTTAATATATCACCATCACCTAACAAATCTGCCAAAAACCTAACAAATATGATATATTGAAAGCCCAATCCTTGGTATTATTATAGAATAAATTGAGGAGGGCATATCATATGAAACCTATCAGGAAAAGTCTTAACAAAAGTATTCAGCTCAGAAACTCAATTGGTTTTAAGCTATTAAGCATTATCCTTGCTATTGTAATAACAGGGATGAGTATACTTTCATTTTTTGCCATTGAGATTGCAAAAAAGAGTCTCGTTACCAATGAGATTGAAGCTTCAAAAACGCTTATGAAAGAAATTCAGCTTTATCTAGAAAGTGTTTCTAATCAAATTAATGGTAGTAGTGAATTAATATTTTCAAATAAACGATTGGTTTACGATGTTTGGTTAAATGAAAATTTGAAAGGTGATATCAAAGAAATCAGTAAGATTAACACACAAATGGATGAGGAAATTTTTCGGCCAATGATTACTAGCAATAAAGCCATTCGTGCGATATGGATGCTAAATGAGGATGGGATTGCGTTAGGAACGAATGAATTTGACTTGAAAAAAGCTAATTCTGATGAGTTCCAATATGCTGCCCTAGCTGGCTTTGATAAAATTCAAAACTTGCAAGAGGCGGACAAAGGTAAAATAAAATGGGTTCCAGTACATAAAGAAGAATACAAGCTTTATAATAGCTATCAAGTGATTTCCTTAATGAGATGGTTTAGAACGGGCGTATCCAGAAATCAATCGATTTATAGTGGTATTATAGTCTTTAATTTAGAACCTTCCTTTGTTTCAAGCGCTTTAGAAAGCTTAGCGCAAATGGATATTTTAAAAAAGGACGCAGTATTTTACATAACAGATATAAATGGTACAGTTCTATCTAAGCTTGATGAAACAGGGCAAATCATTAAATTTAGTCAAGAATCAGAAAATGAAAATCTATCTAAGGAGTCCTTTTATAAGGATTGTTTAAGTGCAACAGAAGATATAAATTCTACTATAGTAGGTGATTATTTAATTTCCTATGCTAAATCAGATGACTTAGGATTGGTTGTCATTAGTAAAACACCTTTGAGCAGTTTATTTACAAGTATTGAGCAAATGAAAACCACCATACTCATTATTGGTATCATAATTATATTGCTTATCGTGATCTTGACAACAATGATTGTATTGAAAATGTCACGTAGAATGAAAAACATGATCCATGCCATGAAGGCAGTTGAAGCAGGTGATTTTTCTATAGAAATACAGGATAAAAAAGCAGATGAGTTAGGGTTACTGAGTCATGCTTTCAATAAAATGATCCGTAGCGTAAGAGAACTTATCATCCTATCTACGAATAGTGCGAACAATGTTACACTTGTTTCAGGGGAAGTAGAAGCACATTCTGAAAACAGTTTGGTACTTGCAAGTGAAGTTGGGAATGCGATTGAGCACATTGCAGGATCTATTGATGAACAGGTCTATGCATCACAAGAAGGCTTGAAGAAAATTCTAGAGTTGTCTGATAATATGAATGAAATATCAAAGCGTTACGAAAAAGTTGATTCTATTTCTAAAGCAACTAGAGAAGTTAGTAATTCGGGCATTGCAATCATCAGTGATCTTGATAAGAGTTCAACAATAATGAATTCAACGATCATTCAAGTATTTGAACTTGCCAATCATTTAATTGAATCTTCAAAACGCATTAGTCAGATAGCAGATAGCATTACTTCAATTTCAGAACAAACAAATTTGATTTCTATCAATGCTTCTATAGAAGCTGCAAGAGCTAGTACCGCTGGTAAAGGCTTTGCGGTTGTAGCTACAGAAGTTCGTAAACTAGCGTCTCAGTCTGCTAATGAAGTTATAGAAATTGAAAAAATTATTAAAATGACCATACAGGATATTAATAAGACACGTCAGATTTCAGAGGAGCTTTTGCAAATTAATCAGAATCAACAGCTATACGTCAAAGACACAATTGACATATTTAAAGATATCAATCAAAACATTGAATTCATTAATGATGCGGATTCTGAATTAGACGCTGCACTAACACTCGCACTTAAAAACATTAGTTCCATTGAAATAGAAGTCAATCATATTGTAGAAACTATTGAAGCGGCCTCGGCGGCCACCAATGAGATTTCGGTTTCCACAGAGGATCAGATTGAATCTATGAAAGATTTAAAATCAATGGTAACCAAGATGAAAGATGTTATTGTGGGATTGGAAAAATCGGTAGCCATATTTACACTGGAATAAGGATTTAATACAAATCTTCAGAATACACCCTATCATTTTATATATAATATTATCTGATGTAGAAATATGTAGGTTACAGCAGAATGGTTTAAACCACCTTTAAGAGGATGAAATACTCATTAGGTGGTTTTTATCATCTAATGGTAATTGAGTTGTAAATAATATTTAATAAAAAAATTGTGATATAGAAGTTGAAAATATAGTACAATGAGATAATACAGTACATACAATAATGTTTTAATCGATGTGCAAGCGAAGTTTGCGTTTCGCTTTCGAAACCGTAGCGAATGTGGAGGTTTTGTAACATTGACTAGAGTATATTACTGAAACGGTCGATACTTTAGATAAATGACGTTTTTGATTAGTACCAATAATTTTATAACAGGGAGAATAAATATGTTTGATACAGATAAGCTAAGTGAAATGAATGTAGCAATTCAAGAAGTTGTTAACACGATACAAGAAGGTAAGATATATAATAGTCAAAAGAGAAACGCGGAGGAGTCTTTAACTTCGCTAAAACATAGACTAAATGAGCTAAATGATCAGTTGAGAAAAGAAGAGAAGGATGTTGATAAGCTTCAATCTATCTCATTTTCAAATCTGTTTCATAGTTTAATCAACGACAAGCCTGAGAAACTATCAAAGGAAGCTCAAGAGGTTCTCACCGTAAAGGCACAAATAGATAGTTTGCAATATGAGATTGTAGCAACTGAAGAACGCATCAAGGTTCTTGAAGGTAAGTTATCAGAAGTAGTAGATGCAAAAAAGAGATATGAGGAATTATTCCAACAAAAGAAAGATTATATTGAAGCTGAAATACCTGATAAATGGAAAGAAATCGATAGCTATACACATCAGATCTATGATTTAACACTTAATCAAAAAGAACTCACGGAAGCCTTGACTGCTGGGAGGATGGTAATGAGTTGTATTGAAGGTATTCAAGATTCATTAAACTCTGCAGAGGGTTGGGGAATGTATGACATAATAGGTGGAGGTCTGCTTTCTACAATGGTAAAAAGAAATCACATGGATGTGGCACAAAATCAAATTCATGAGCTTAAACATAAACTAACAACCTTTGATCAAGAGCTAAGTGATGTTGGAACCGCACTTGATGTTAACCTAGGGTTAGATGATTTTCTAGGATTTGCAGATTGGTTCTTTGATGGGTTATTTGTAGACATTGCGGTGCAGTCAAAAATCAACAATGCGATAGACCAGATTGAGAGCTTAAGAAATAAGGTAGATAGCATCATTTGTCGTCTGGAAAATGATTATAAAACAATAACTACGAAAGCAACAACTATGCAGAACGAATGTGATGACTTTATTAAGAGTATTTAACCGATGTGCAAGCGAAGCTTGTATTCAGTTACGAAACCGTGGCGAATGCGGAGGTTTTGTAACATTGACAAAAAGAGGGGGGTTATTATGAATACAACAGACCAAAAAATATTTCCATTAAATGGTCAGGATCGTTTCAATTATCTTGCTAGCTTTAAATCATTTAATGCGCAGATTCATGCGATTTTAACATTTCAAGAACATTTAGATATTGAGTTATTGAAAAAAGCGGTGAGACTATCCATTGAAGCGGAACCAATATTGAGTTGTGGAGTAGTGGAAGAAGATTTAGTGCCTTTTTGGAGAAGCTTTGATAATCTTGATACAATTGAATGGTTTACGTTTGTTGAAAGTAATGAGGTAGAGTATAAAACTCAAGAATTTCTTCAAAAACCACTAGGTTTAGAAGGGCAACAACAGTTATATGTACAATTAATTCGATCAGTTGATGAGGATGTTCTAGGAGTTAAGATGAATCATGCAAGTGCTGATGGTGGAGGTGTCAAGGAGTATTTAATTTTATTGGCTGGAATATATACACGACTATGCCAAGAGCCTCTTTATCAACCACAAATTAATTATGATGCTAGACGAGATCAAAAGAATTATTTTGATACCCTCGGGATATCTGAACCTATTACCTTGTTTAATCCAGATCAATCACCTGAGTTACCGACCTGGACATTTCCTTATCAGAATCTTGATATAGGGAGTATGTTCGTTTCAAAACGAAGAATAAATGGTGAAAATTATCGTCGTTTGTTGGAATATAGCAAAGAGCAATCGGTTACAGTAAATACAATCATATTAACTTCACTATATAGGAGTTTGTTTAAGTTGATTAGGCCTCCATTTGAAGAGGAGATGGAAATTAATGTGACCAAGGACCTTAGAAGGGAATGTACTTGTAAGCAAACAATTTGCAACCTATCTTCAAAATTGTCGATGAGAATCCCGCGATTACAAGAGGAAACATACGTAAGTACGTTGAAACGTGTTGATTTTGAAATGAAACGAATGAAAGAACGAGATAGTGGGTTAGATACAGCACTTTTTTTTGAAGTTCTTGGGGTGATTGAATATGCTCAAGCAATAGAAATACTTGACGGTTTAAAGCAGCAAGCCATTGAGAGTGGTAAATGCACACCGTTTCTATCCAATATGGGTGTTATACAACCGCTAAATTTTAATTTCGTTCAAGCAAAAGACGCATATATGCTTACACCATATATGTATGCACCAGAGTTTATGTTAGGGGTAAGCACTTATAAAGAGACGCTAACTTTAGCAGTTAGCTACAGTGAAATTTCTACTAGAAAAGAGGATGTGGAGACGTTTCTTCAACAAATGTATGAGGAGTTAACTGAGCTTTAGAAGATGTATTCCTACACAGACTTAAGTAATGTGTGATATTATAATTGTATAACAATATGGGAAGAATTATAAAACACACCTTATCTATTTCTTTAATGGTTTTAACAACATTTGGAATAGGATATTGACGAAGTTAAAAAAATTATTACTAAGGAGTGAAGAGAATGGCTATACAAGTATATATTAATTTTAATGGAAACTGTCGTGAAGCTGTAGAATTTTATGCTGAGGTGTTTAAAACAGAAAAGCCACAATTTATGTTGTTCGGAGATACACCACCAGACCCTGACTTTACAATAATCGAAGAAGCTAAAAATCTAATTATGCACACAGAACTTAACGTTGAAGGAAGCACGATTATGTTTTCCGACACTCCCCCAGACATGCCTTATGTTCAAGGGAACAACATAAGCTTAACAATTGTAAGTAAGGACATGGATAATATCAAAAATATGTTTAATCAACTTAAGGTCGATGGAACTATCATCATGGAGCTTCAAGAAACCTTCTGGAGCAAATGCTATGGATTTCTAATTGATCGATTTGGAATTGGATGGCAGTTTAGCCATGATAGTGGTGAAATGGAAGCCTAGTTATAAAAAAAGCAATTACTACTCTAGTAAAATAGAGAAGGATTAATTGCTTTTTTATTTTATTCAAAATACTTAGGAAAGATATTTAATGGTGTAATATTCATTGCTATTATTGCAACGGTCGGGGAAGCGGCTAAGCATGTTTACTATATGTTTAAGAAATAATTACAGGTTTAATGGATTGAGTAGGGTGATTTTACAGTTCAATTGCTTGACCTTTTACAATAAATAGATTAAAATACGCATATGATTGATAAGTTGAATAAATAAAGTATAAATTATTAGGCTAGATAAAATCTAGCCATTTATTTTGAAAAGGAATTGGGTTTATAGCCAGGAAGGTAAAACAATAATATGATAAGCAATTTAGAAAATGAATTTAGTAAGATGTATGGTATAGGTGAAGATATCTGTAAGGCGTTAGATATTCTGGGTTATAATAAGCCTATGGCAGTACAAGATATCGTTATCCCACATATACTTGAGGGAAAAGATTTGATTGTACAATCTCAGACGGGAAGTGGTAAAACTGCAGCCTTTGGTATTCCAATTGCAGAGAAGTTGGAGATTGATGAAAACTTACCACAAGTGCTTGTCCTAACTCCGACTAGGGAGCTAGCAGTTCAGGTATGTGAAGAAATCGCGAGTATTGGTAGATATAAAAAAATACGTTGTCTTCCTATTTATGGTAAGCAACCCATTCATATTCAATTAAGACAATTAAAGCAAAGAGTTCATGTGGCGGTTGGTACGCCAGGACGTGTGGGTGATTTAATAAGCAGAAAAAATCTTTTGTTGGAGCAAATTAAGTATTTGGTTATAGATGAGGCAGATGAACTGCTTAAGAGGGGTTTTCTGGAGGATGTTGAGGCGATTATACAGAGATTACCAAAGGAACGTACAACACTTCTCTTTTCAGCTACTATGCCACCAGAAATAGAAGCAATTTGTTCAGAACATATGATCAGTCCATTACGCATTGAGGTTGAGTCAACACAAGCACCGATTGATCAAATCAAACAAGTTTGGTATGAGGTTGCAGATGATTGGAAGTTTATGCTTTTAACAAAGCTGATGGATGAATTGAAACCAAGAAGTTGCATGATCTTTTGCAATACCCGAAATAAAGCCGACCAATTGGTACAAAAGCTTATTAATGGAAAGTATGATTGTATCGCGCTTCATGGTGGTATGGCTCAAAAGGATCGACTAAGATCTATATCTGCCTTTAAAAATGGAGAAGTAACCTATTTGATAGCTACTGATTTAGCAGCAAGAGGGATACATGTAGATAGTCTTGATTTAGTAGTTAATTATAATGTTCCTAGTGATAATGAAAATTATGTCCACCGTATTGGTCGAACGGGACGTGTCGGTGAAGAGGGACGAGCAATCACATTCGTATCAGTACATGATCAAAAAAAGTGGGATGAAATTCAACATTTTATTGGATACAAGGTTCCACTTGGAGATTCAGAAGTACTGAACAAGAGGGAAAATACGAAATCAACGAAACCAAAAGACAAACCAAAGCCAATTAGAGAAAAGAAAGAGAAACTTCATAAAGATATTACAAGACTTCGCATTAATGCCGGAAAAAATAAAAAAATGCGTGCAGGTGATGTACTTGGTGCTATTAGTAATCTTTCAGGTATTGGATCAGAAGATATCGGAATTATTGACATTCAGGATACGTGCACCTATGTAGAGATTTTTAATAAAAAAGGTCAACTGGTTCAAGAAGGATTGAGTAAAGTTAAGGTCAAGGGTAAAGATGTAACGATTAAGAAGGTATAGTTGGATTTATTCATGCAGCAGCTCCAGAATCGAAAGGGTTCGATTCTGGAGCTGCTGTTTTTTATCCAGTAGGAAAGTTCTACTTTCCACGAAGCATAGAATAAAGCGTTAGATAAGCATAAATGTTACGTAACGAGCTGACAAGCGCTTTGTTATATTGCAAAAGAAAGTGCTGCTAACTGGAGGATTAGAAAATAATAATTATAAAGCGAAGTAATATTGATGTAGTAATTGTAATGTGTTATATTTTTATATAAGTAAAGATAACAGCATGCAGCAGAGGAGGGTGAAGTATGAGCAATCATGTTGAATATATAACAATGAACGTACAGAGCGCACTAAAAGAATTAAAAAGAAAGGTTCCATATGGTTGGGATTTAAACATATACAGAGGTTGTCAGCATGGTTGTGAATATTGCTATGCTATGTATTCCCATGAATATTTAGGAGCAAATAGTTTCTCAGAAGAAATATATGTAAAAGAAAATATTGTAGATGAACTAGAGAAAGAACTAAAAGTTGAGGGGTGGAAAAGAGAGATCGTTAATATTGGGGGTGTTACAGACAGTTATCAGCCAGCAGAAGCAATTTATAAGTTGATGCCAGCAATATTGAGGCTGCTTATTAAGTATAAGACACCAGCAATCATCTCTACGAAGTCCAGCTTGATATTACGAGATTTTGATTTAATAGATGAGTTGTCAAGGTTAACTTACATAAACATTGCAGCTACTATAATAACTTCTGATGAGGAGCTATGTGCTTTGCTTGAACCTGGAGCAGACAGTTGCGTGAATAGATTTAAAGTATTGGAAGAGTTTAGGAAAACGAATGCGAGCATCGGAATGCATGTAATGCCTATTATTCCTTTTGTTACAGATAGCCCAGAGAATTTAGAAAGCATCTACAGTAGTGCAGCAAGTGTAAAGGTTGATTACGTTCTTCCAGGAACCCTTTATTTAAGAGGTGCAACTAGAAAGTGTTTCTTTGAATTTATTGAAAATAAATTGCCTGATCAGCTTAATGATTTGAAAGCTTTATATAAGACTGGAGGAGCTGGAGTTGAGTATAAAAATCAACTTTACAGTACGGTGAATCAGCTTAAAGAAAAGTACGGAATTTCAAGTAGTTATACGAAAGCCATGAGAGATAAAATGAAATAAAAAACATTGACGCTAACCAACATTGGATATATAATAAACATATACAACGTTGGTTAATTTGGAGGAAACAATGTGATAAAAACGTTTATTTTGTATTATTTAAATATTAAGTCAACCCATGGGTATGAGATACAAAAGTATATTCAAGTGAATCAAATGGATAACTGGACTAAAATCCAATCTGGTTCCATTTATTATGCACTTAGCAAGCTTGAAAAGGAGAAAAGTATTGAGCTTTTCAAGGAAGAAAGCATTGGGGCTAAGGTAAGAAAAATTTATAAAATCACTGAACAAGGAAAACAAGAACTAAAAAAAAGCATGAAGGAAGAACTCAACAAAGAAATTTATAATATTGGATCTGATAAATTTATTATTTATCCAATATTAAATGGTCTTGAAAAAGAAGTACTTGTTGAAGAGATCAAGAAGCATATTAAGTCGCTTTATTCAAAGAAAGATTATGTTGGTAAATGGAGAAAAATTAAGATAAATGTGCATTCTCTAAAGGTAGAAGCAATTTGTTTTGAAATGATGTTATCAAGTATAATGTATCAGATAAGTTGGCATGAAGCTCTACTAGAAGAAATTGATTCATGTATTATGGTAAGTAAACAATTATCAGATTTGATTAGACAGGTAGATTTCTCAACGGTTGAAGATATAGACGAAACAATTCTATCGAATACAAAAGCGAGTGTTGATAAACTGAGAGAAGAAATTCTTGCAAATCCTGAAGCTGCAGCTCAAAAGCTAGAAGAGCTTATTAAAATGCTGAACAAATAAGGCTAAAGAATAAGATTGAAAAATAAAGATAACGCCTATCTAACTAGATAGGCAAATTTTACCCCCAACATATCCAACGTTGGATATGTTGGGCCATAATTAAAGGAGAATTAGAAAATGAAAGTATTGGTATTAATGGGAAGTCCACGTAAAAAAGATGGGTATCATATTTGTGAACAAATGAAAGATCAGTTGAACCAAAATGAAAAGGTAGAATTCGAATATGTTTTTTTGAAGGCGCTTAATGTTGAAGAATGTAGAGGCTGTGATCAATGTTTTCAAAAGGGAGAAGCTTATTGCCCTATGCAAGACGATATAAAACAGCTAAAAGAAAAGCTTGTTCATGCGGACGGAATCATATTTGTATCTCCTGTATATGCGTATCAAGTAACGGGTACCTTTAAAAAGGTAATTGATAGATTGGCATATTTATTCCATAGACCTGAACTTGTTGGGAAACCCGCATTAACTGTTGTGACAACAGGTGGAGGTGGAAGCAAAGCGGTAACGAAATATCTCAAAATGACGGCATGTGGATGGGGATGCAATTTAGTGGGCAAAATTGAAGTAATTTCTTCGATGTACTTTGAAGATAATGAGAAGAATTCTTTTTATAGACTTAAATATTATTACAAGTCTACCCAAAAAATAAATACTGCCACCATGAAATTTCTTGCAACCATAAAAAGCAACACATTACCATCTCCAAGCTTTTACAATATCTACATGTTTAATGGCTTGAAAAGCAAAACATTGACCTCTCAGGCGGATTATAAGTTTTGGGAGAGTAGAGGTTGGTTAGAAGCAAATTATTATTATGAAGGCAAGCTTAACCCTCTTAAGAGGCTATTTGGATATTTCCTAGATTGTCTAATAAAGTCAGTGTGGAAGAATATGCTAAAAGAATAGAAAACGCAATGTGATTTTTACAAGGTATCAAATAAATCATCAAGGAGCTGGTTATACTCGGTCAGTTGATGAATTCGTGTGGTTTGGATTTTTATGATCTCATTATAAAGTATGAATAAAGCATCAAAATCCTTCACTTGTCTAGCAATCAATATATCATCAGTATATGCGTTAATTTGACCTAGAGTAGCCTTCATAGCTTCTTGTTGATCTGTTATTAAAACAGCATAGTTTTTCAATGTTTCTAATTGTTCAGTTGATATTTCAACGTTATTATCGGATAGAAGTTGGATTTTTTCCTTGATTAGCATTGTATTATCTCGCACATCGTTCGCTAGCGTTTTGATCGTAGCTTTATTCTCTCCAACCACTTTTGCTGCTGAAAAAGGACTTGTTCTCTCTTGCGCATAGGAGGAAGAAACGAACAGGATAATCAGAATTAAAAATATGAGTAATTTTTTCATTATTTGACACCTCCTTCTTTTATAATATTGTCGTCGGATAACGTATCTTCTTCTAATTCCTCGAGATTGCCTAAGGTGACATCTAGCAAATAATCTATTTCATAAAGAATTAAAGTTCTTTCGCTTATTTCAGCCAAATCTTTTGATTTAGCAATGATAATGGAGTCTTGTGAGCTAGTATTGCTGGTTATTTGAGCTTCAATCAGTGGTTCTTCGTCTTCAAAGTAAGGTGAATCTTCAGCGAGTTCATTAGGTAATGCTCCATCAACCACTACTAATTTAGTAACCTTTCTATCTTGACAGCCGGATAGCAATAGCAATAACATAAATAGTGTAGCAACAATAAGCCGGTTTCTCATTTTTTATCTCCTTTATAAGGGGAACCACATGGTTACAGTCGTTCCTTTTTTTAGCTCACTTGAGATTTCTATCTTTCCTTTATGAAGCTCAATTAATTTCTTCACTATACTTAAACCAAGTCCACTGCCTTCAAAGGGTTCAGAGATATTTCTGACACGGTAATATTTTTGAAAAACCTTCTCTAAATAAACTTTTTTAATGCCAATACCATTATCTTTAACTTGTAGACAGAGCGAATCCTCTTTTACAAAACAATAAATATTAATATTTACTGAGTGATTAGAGTACTTAATGGAATTACTAATTAAGTTTGAAAGTACTTGTCTTATTTTGTTTTCATCAGCATAAATAGTTATATTTTGTTCGCAACTAAGCGTAAATTCAATGTTCTTTTTAATATTGACGCTTGATAGCTTGATGATGTCTTCAAGTAAAGGCCTGAGCTTAAAAATGGTTGGTTCAAGGTAGATTTCTAAATCTTTATTGCTCGTTTTTGTCACAATATCTTTTGTGAGTTGGGTGAGTCGATGGGTTTCTTGATAAATGATATCTAAAGCTTCCGTGACTTCGCTCCCATCTATGACGCCATCGTGAATTGCTTCTAAATAGCCAGAAATGACGGTCAGAGGTGTTTTGACTTCATGAGATATCATGCTTATAAAGGCTTTTTTATCACTTTCGATACGGATAAGTTCAGATTTCATATAGTTGAATGCATCGGTGAGTTCATTGAGTTCTGAGTAAAGAGAGTTATCAATATCTTCTATGGTCTCGCCATTCGCAATTTTGAGGGCGGAATCTCTAACTAATTTGATGGGTTTAGCAATCTTTTTAGCACTAACAAAGAGTATAACTCCTACTATAATCATTGAAATCAGGGATATGCTTAAAATTATGGTTACCATCACTCGGATATTTCGACTAACGGAGCTAATAGGTGAAAAGATAATGATTGCACCTTTGATTTGGTCTCCTTCTATGAGTGGTCTTCCATAAAAAATCATCCTGGTATCAAAGGTTTCTGTGTATTGACTATTTCTAAATACCTCTTTTCCATTTATAATATCCTTCAAATCCTCATATAAATAATCATCTAAATCTTCATTTGCAAGATCAAGACCTTTTAAGTTTTTTATATTGCCGTTGTCAATGTTCAATATGTAAAGCTTCGATTTAGAAACATAGGCCATTGCATCCATATAATCTTGTAATTTAGTTTCTACAATGAGCCCTTTTTCCCAATTAGAATAAAGGCTTTCTGTTTTCAGAGCCATATCTGCCAAACGTTCTTTTTCTAGTTGATATATATGGTTGGAATAAAGGAAGGAAAGGGCAAGGGATAGCACCACAATCAAGCCGAATAAGATATATAAATTGGTCATGAGTAATTTTGAAAAAATACTTCTATTCAATTGAAGGCCCCCTTATGATTAAGGTCTGAAGTGGTATACTTTTATTATAACAAATAAATGTAAGAAAAGTGTGTGAAATTAATTCTTAATGATTAAAAATTATGAAAGGGTATTAAATAGAGGCCAATTGGCCTCTATTATTTATGTAAATTTATTGCTATATTAGAACAGGGAGTTCATGCAATCTAACTTAAATTGTTCAAATTCATTTTCTTGTAGTAAGTAAGCGTAGAGTTTCTGTATACTTGATGCTGCATCGTTGGTGTCATTGGCTTCAATAGCTGTACGAAGTTCTTCACGAACGACTTTGATTTCAACAGCTTTTGCGTCCCATTCGTAGCTTGTAGCTGAGATGGCATCTTTATAAGCAGCTTTACTGGCTTTAAATTCAACTCGTCTATCTTTTATGTAGGATTTTATGCTTTCTTGAGCTTCTCTATATGTCAATTTACCTTCATTCACTTGTTCGAAAAGATCTTTCTTTAGTACTTCTAATTCCACCTTTGTTTTGTCACTATAAGTTGTTCTTATAGTAGATTGTGTGTCTAAAAATTCTATACGAAGGGCATCTTCATTTTCGATTGCTGTTTTATTGGGGATTACTAAGTCTGGTGAATATTTTTCTACTATTTCTAAATACTCTGCATTTTTTTCTTGTTTTCGATCTGAAAATCTTGAATTAAATGACTCTCTTAAATTAATTGAATTTTTTATGTTTAAGGAACCTTTTAAACTTAGTAAATCTTTTATATTAGTACGTGAATCTTGATTGGTACGTGAAATTTGTTCTTGTTCAGAGGAATAACCATTAAATCGATCATTATCTGTTGCTTTGGTTTTGGGGGCTGCATTAGCGCTAACCACCATTGTTGAAGAGAACATCAGGACCATTGTAAAGACTATAAATACTTTTTTTTCATATGAAATCACTCCTTTTTGATTTGATAAGCCTAGTATAACCCTGAAATCAAGTAAAAATTAGGTATAAATGTATGAAAAGTATGTGAAGTGTTAAACGTATTTTAAGCATAAAGAATAAAATTACATAAATTTGCTAATAGTAGTAATGATAATCTCTTTTTAAGCTGAGGGTAAATTTATGACAACAGTTAACATTAACAAATGGCAACTCTATTGTTTAATGATGTTATTTGAAATAGGCAGTACTACGGTTTTTGGTTTAGGAATAGATGCAAAACAAGATGCATGGATTGCTATTTTAGTAGCCATGTTATTTGGATTTGTATTAGTTCTAATATACAGTGAAATTCAAAACCATTATCGTGATAAAGATTTTGCAGAAATCATATCCACAGTATTTAGTAAATGGCTCTCAATACCGTTGATTTTAATATATGCATTAGAATTCTTTTGGGTTTCAACTTTAAATTTTCGTGAGTTCGGGGAGCTTGTCTCAATGATTTTACTCCCGGCAACCCCCTTATGGGTTATTCTAACCGTTTTTATGCTTACTTCTATATACATTCTTTTTTTAGGAGTAGAGGTATTGGCTAGAATGGGAGAAATTATGTTTCCAATAGTAATCTTTTTCATTCTTAGTATCATTGTTTTTAGTATAATATCAGGAGAAGTAGATTTAACTAGATTACAGCCAGTTCTAGGGAGTGGTCCAATGCCTGTTTTTAAAGCTGCAGTACCTGCCGTAGTAAACTTTCCCTTTGGAGAAATGGTTGTTTTTTTAATGTACTGGAAATACATTAATGATAAAAAAGCTGTAAGAAAAGTTGCACTTTATGTTTCATTAACAATAGGGTTATTATTGTCTAGCATCTTAGCTCTAATGGTTGCTGTTTTAGATGTTGCCTATGTTGTAGGATCAACCATTCCAATATATGAAGTTATTAAGCTAATTAATATTGCTGATATCATAACAAATCTAGATGCAATAGCAACAGTTGTAATGTTTATTGGTGGGTTTTTTAAAATGACCATTCATTTTTTCGGTGGGGTATTGGCTATTAAAGCGTTATTTAATGCAAGGAATGATAAAGGGATTATCATAATATCTGGAATTATTTGGACTGTTTTTTCACTCACCTACTATCCTAATCTTATTTTCCATAGATGGGCAGGCTTGAAGTTATCCATTACTTATTTTTACAGTGGATTTACTGTTTTAGAAATTGTCTGTCCGTTACTTATTTTAGTTGCAATACTTTTGAAAACAAAAATCCAAGAGAAAAAAATGGTAGAGGGTTAATAGGATGAGTGCTAACTTAGATACAACATTAGATTTTCAAACTATTATTGATATAGGCTTTGTTCCAAGTGCTTTAATTATAGGGGGATGGATATGTGCTTTAATCTTAACCCTTGTATGCATTTATTACTCAGTTGTCTATATTTATTATCACACAAGAAAAAAACCTTGAAATAGGAGTTGGATTCTATTGATTAAAATAATTTCAAAAAAACTACCAATAAATAAAGCTATAAAAACAACCAAATTTATTGAAAGTAAAGTAGATAAGAATATCCACCAGAATAAAATTATGTTGGATGATCTAATTGGTAGTAGTGACGATGTAATTATTCGAAAGTTTGAAGTCGAAAACAAGATGTTTATGGTTTGCTATATTAAAGGTATGGCAAATGTTAAAATGATTGATGAAGAGATTATTAGTGCTATTATGGATCCCTTAAACAAGTTGAAGGAAATAAATCCTGAAAATTTGTATCAAATTGTAAAGGATAGCATTATCTGTGTATCTGATTTGAAAGATGTTGAAGCTATGGATGAAGTAGCATTGGCCATTTTAAGTGGTGAATCAGCTCTTTTTATTAATGGATTTGAAACAGCTATAGTGATTAATACAAAGGGTTTTGAAGCAAGAAGTGTTGAAGAGCCTCAAACAGAAACAGTAGTTAGGGGGCCAAGAGAAGGCTTTACTGAAAATATTCTGGTGAATACGGCATTAATTCGTCGCAGATTAAAGAGTCGTGAATTGGTTTTTGAAAAAATGATTTTGGGAAAACAGACGAATACGACAATTGTTATAGCCTATATTAACAATATTGCAAATCCAAAAGTAGTTGAGGAAGTTAAGTTGAGATTAACACGAATAAAAGACCATATTGATGCTATTTTAGAATCTGGATATATTGAGCAATATATTGAAGACAATCCTAGATCCATTTTTCCAACTATAGGAAATAGCGAAAGACCAGATGCTGTTGCAGGTAAATTATTAGAAGGTAAAGTTGCAATAGTGTGTGATTGTACACCATTTGTCTTAATGGTACCATATTTATTTATTGAAAACATACAGCATAGTGAAGATTATTATATTGGTCCATACATTGCCACTTGTTTTAGGTTAATTAGGCTTTTGGCTTATATCATTACCATATCCTTACCCGCATTATATATTGCCGTTACAGTTTTTCATTATGAGATGATTCCAACGATACTTTTTATAACAATGGCAGCAGCGAGAGAGGGAATACCATTACCTTCTTCTGCTGAAGCTTTTTTTATTGTAATTATTTTTGAAATTATTAGAGAAACGGGAACAAGAATGCCTAAGCCTGTAGGACAAGCAATTAGTATAGTTGGTGCATTGGTTCTTGGGCAGGCGGCGGTAGATGCAGGAATTGTTAGTAGTCCTATGATTATAGTAGTAGCAATAACAGGAATAACAACTTTTATAAACCCTTCGCTTGTCAATACTAGTTTTATTCTGAGAGCTTTCTTTATGATCTTGGCTACTGGTCTTGGATTATATGGTATACTCATTGGATTTTTCTTTGTTTTAGCGCATATGTGTTCCTTAAGATCCTTTGGTGTCCCATTCTTTACACCTATAGCACCAATGGTTTTTAAGGAGCTAAAAGATTCTATAATTAGACTGCCATTATGGTCCATGACGACAAGGCCGGAGTCTATTGCCCAGGGGGGGAATAGTAAAAGACAGGCCACAGATTTAAAACCAGGGCCTCCTAAGGAAAGAAAGAAGGGGAAAAAGTGAAATTAAGATATTTTTTAATACCATTTTGTTTGTTTTTTTTAGTTGGTTGTAGTGAATCTCAGCTTAATCGAGTGGGTATAGTTGTAGCGGTAGCAATTGATAAAGATCAAGCTACAGATAAAATAATTTATACTGCCCAGGTCATTAGGCCTGGTTCACTCATCAAAAATTCTAGTAGTAAAGAAGCTGTTATTGAAATGGTTACCTCAGAAGGCACTACAATATTTGAAGCCATTAGAAATAATACCCAAGAATTTGATAGAATTAACTTCTATGCACATACAAAAGTCATTATCTTAAGTGAAGCAGTTGCCAAAGATGGAGCGTTATCTTATCTTGATTTTTTTGTGAGAGGAAAAGAATTAAGAGGGTATACCTTAATATGTGTTGCAAAAGATGTGGAAGCTAGGGAAATAATTGGTGTTAAAGAGGGAATTGATAATATAGGGGCAATTTATTTGATGAACATTATTGAAAATCAGAAATTTCATAACAAATCAATTGCATCAACGGTAATACAATATTATAGAGATGTATTAAAAGAAGGAATAAATCCAACCATGGGGGTATTAGAGTTAGTAGATACAGAAAATTATGCAAACGAGGATAAGCAAACAAATAAATCTCAAGCAGTTAAACTCACAGGGACAGCAGTATTTGATAAAGATGTTCTAGTTGGGTATCTTACTGAGGAAGAAACAAAAGGATATAATTGGATTCATGGTGAAGCAAAAGATGTGGCTATGGTTTTACCTTCTATATTAGAAGAAGGAAGGTTTGTAACGATTGAAATTGAAAAACAAAAATCAAAGATTATTCCTAAAATTAAGGACGGAGATATATCCTTTACTATTGAAGTAGAAGTGAATGCAAGCTTAGTCGAAGAACAAGGTGAAAAGAGCATCATTTATCCGAAAGCAATGCTTGATTATCTTGATGAATTAAAGGTTGGCGCAGAAAAGCAAATTGACGAAGATATCAATATTTCGATGAAAAGAGCACAAAAAGAGCTTGATTCAGATATTTTTGGATTTGGTGTAGCATTAAATAATAAATATCCAAAAAAATGGAAAGAGGTAAAGGATCATTGGGATGATATTTTCCCCTACATTGTTTATGACACAGAGATTAAGGTTAATTTTATTGGCACTGATTTAAAGGAAGGGATATTTGAAATTAAATAACCTAAAAATAGAGGCCAAGTGGCCTCTATTTAGGTTTGAAAACTGTGTTTATGAAAGTTGATATATTAAAACATTGCGTTCATGGTATCTAACTTAAATTGTACTAATTCATTATATTCTATTAAGTAAGTATAGAGTTTCTGAATGCTAACTGCTGCAGTGTTGGCGTCTTCGGCTTCAGTTGCTGTACGCAGGTCTTCTTGAATGGATTTGATTTCAATAGCTTTTGATTCCCATTCGTTGCTTGCAGCTAAAATGGCAACTTTATAAGCAGCTTTACTAGCTTTATAAGTATTCAAACTATCTATCATGAAGGTTTTTATGCTTTGTCTAGCTTCTTCAGTTGTAATTTCTCCTGCTTTAACTTTGGCATAAAGATCTGTCTTTACAACTTCTAATTCAGCCATTGTTTTGTCTCTATAAGTTGTTTTTATAGTAGATCGTGTATTTGATATTGCTACTTTAAGCTCATCTTTATTCTCAAGTGCTGTTTTATAAGAGTTAACTAACTCTGGTGAATATTTTGCTACTGTTTCTAAATACTCTACATTTGTTTCTTTAACTTCTGGATTAGAGCATTTTGAATTACATAAACCTTTTAGGTTGGTACATGTATCGTTTTTATCAATACAGGTATCTTTTGTATTGGTACATGCATCTTTTGTATTAGTACATACCTCTTGTTTATCAGTGCGATAATCTTTTTTGTATGTACGAAGGTCTTGCTTATCGGTACGAAAATCTTTTTCATTTGTGCGAAGGTCTTGTTTATCGATACGAGATTCT
The DNA here is from genome assembly GCA_002841625.1 of Firmicutes bacterium HGW-Firmicutes-1. NCBI lineage: Bacteria > Bacillati > Bacillota > Firmicutes bacterium HGW-Firmicutes-1. Next base: position 113,541 of record PHAG01000007.1, read on the forward strand.
TGTTTCTGGTCAAATGAACAATCATTATATTTATCATTATTCGTTGATTTAGTTTTGGGAGATGCATTTGCACTAACCACCATTGTTGATGAGAACATCAGGACCATTGTGAAGATTATTAATAACTTTTTCATATAAATCACTCCTTATTTAATTTGATAAGCCTAGTATAACTTTGAAATTAAGTAAAAAATAGGTATAAATGTATGAAAAGTGTGTTAAATACAATACCTATTCCTTAAACCTTGTGAACTTCTATTATAATAGATATAATAAGGAGACAAGCAATCCTAGAATTAAGGAGGCTAAAAGAGTGAAACATATTTTTGTTGTTGATGATGATAAAGAAATTCGACTTCTCATAAAGAAGTATCTTGAAAAAGAAAGCTTTAAGGTTACTGATTTTTCGGATGCTACCTTAGTTTATTCTGAGATACAAAGACTATCACCTGATTTGATCATATTAGATATTATGATGCCAAGTATTGATGGCATTGAACTCTGTAAGAAGATAAGGAAGGATTACGACTTGCCTATTATTTTTGTTTCTGCTAGAGGAGAAGAAGTGGATCGTATCATTGGTCTTGAAGTGGGCGGGGATGATTATGTAGCGAAACCCTTTAGCCCAAGAGAATTACTTGCAAGAATAAAAAATATATTACGAAGATTAGAAAAGGTGAGTGATCATGGTGAAGAATTAGAAGAGTCTGTTATGATTAGAAATACAACTCTTTCATTTTCCACAAGGCTTGTAGAGATCAATGGAACTGAAATTAGCCTAACTGTAAAAGAATTTGATATTTTAAAGCTCATGATGGAGAATCAAAACAAAGCTTTCAACCGAGATCAGCTCCTTGAAAAAGTTTGGGATTATGATTTTGCTGGGGAAGGTCGAGTCGTTGATGATGTGATAAAGAGGATAAGAAAGAAACTTAATGATGCAGGTAGTGAGATGGAGATTTTGACTGTTTGGGGGTTTGGTTATAAAATTGAAAGCTCATAGAAAGGTAGACTACTTACAAACTAAAAGAAGTCCAACACTGATTAGGTGAGGGGCTTCTTTTGAGTATTACTTCTAATATACATGGTAAGGGTTTATGGTACATCTCTTAGTTTTGCACTCCAACGATCACATCTGGATCTGTCTCAGTTACTGCGATAATTTCAAGATTTAGGCTGGTATGAACTGCAACCAATGCTTCGGCTCTACTAATGGGTGCATTAGGTTTGAAACTGCCATCTGGGTATCCGATCATGATATTTGCTTCAGTTGCAGCAATAACGGCTTGCTTGCTCCAAAGTGCAATAGAAGACGCATCGGTAAAGTAAAGTGTATTCGATATCGCTGTCAGAGATTTGAGACGTTTGATAATGACAGCCCCTTCCTGACGGGATATGTTGCCTTCGGGACGAATACTACCATTTGGATAGCCTATGATATATCCTGCTGTTTGAGCTTTTTCAATAACGGGTACATACCAGGAATTACGTGCCACATCCGTGTATGTAGTCATTGAAGCACTCGTGTAGTTAAAGGCATTGTTTACTAAGGAAAAAAACTCTGCTCGTGTAATTGCTTCGTCGGGCTTGAATGACCCATCAGGATATCCTTTTGTAATTCCAGATTCGAGGGATGACTTTATTGTTTCGCTAGCCCAATGTGACGCATAGTCATTTACCGGAGTTGCACCAAATATTGGTACAATTGCCGAGAAAACGATAAGCAAACAAAGAACCAGTGTTAATGGTCTATAAATTAATTTTTTCATTTTATTCTCCTTAGGTACTTTTATCCCTGTGAATGTAAGCTTAAGTCATACGCTTTAATAAGTTAGGGTTGTGAAATGGAAAAGAAAGGACGCTGTTAATAAATAATGACTGTTGCGCATACTTATCATACCCTAAATAGAATAATATAACAACAAGTATTATTTTATCCTATTTTTATTTTGCTATTTCAACAGTTACGAGAGGTTAAGATTACGCCTGTTTAAGGGGGTATAAAATTGAAAAAAGTAACTGACAGTTTTTTATCAATATGTTAAAATTAAAACTATAGTTGAAAACAGATTAAAGTTATAATTATTTTTAACCGAATGCAGAGGTTTTGTAACATTGACTGAGATAAAGAGGAGAAGGATAAACCGTGGGTACAAAAACAATCATTAAAATTGCAATGTTGAATTTGGCAATCGTTGTGCTTAATATAGTGATTTTCTCAAAAGGGCTTTTAGATATTGAAATAGGAGGGACAAGTGTTTTTGAAACTGCGTTTGGTTTTACGGCTATATTAATGAGTTTCATCATTTTTGTTTTAGGAAACTACAAACTTATATCTGGAAAAAAAGAAATAATTCATGCGATTGAACTCAAAACAGTTGAGGATTGTATAATAGCGCTTAAACAGCAGCATGTAAAAAAAACTTTTTCAAAAGATATTGCTAATATATTAGAACAAATAGAAAGGTTCATGAAAAAGAAAGAAACACTAAAGGATATTCTACTTCAGAAATTTAACATTGGAGAAATGAGTTATTTAAAATTTGAAGGAGCTGTATTAGGTATTCAAGAAGTGTTTTACATAAATATCAAAAGTATATTAAATAAATTAAACGCTTTTGATGAACAAGATTACAATCGTATTCGAAACGATAGTATTCAAAAAAATTTCACAAAAGAATTCATTCAAACTAAGCTTAGCATATATAATGAGTATATTGTATTTGTAAAAGATTCAATTGAAGACAATGAACAAATTTTACTTAAACTTGACAAGCTTCTTTTGGAAATATCTAAGTTTAGCAGTTTGGAAGATGGAGAAATTGAGAAAATGAGTGCAATGATAGAGGTAGATGAACTGATTAACAAGACAAAGCTTTACAAATAAAAAGACACAGGAGTGAGAGCAAATATGAATGAGAAAAACAATTCAATTAAAATGATTATCATTTTGACAGTTATTGCAGTAGTCGTTTTTGGAATTATTTATGGAGGTATTCAGGTAACAAGAAATTTAGGGAAAAGTGAAAAAGTTGTGACAACGGAAAATGCTATGGAAACATTGAAGGATCTTTACAGTGAGATAACCGTAAACACAATAACACCTAGAAAGGTTCCGGTAAGTCTTGAAACCACAAGTTTAGAGGAATCATTGCCGAGTATAGATAAATTTCCAGCACAAGTAGAAAATACAACGGATACTTATATCGAAATATTTTCTTCCACTGAAAAATCGGGTGAAGGAAAAGACGGCTGGTTAAATGACGTTGCAAAAGCCTTTAATGATGCAGCTATAAAAGTGAACGATCAAACGGTTTCTGTAAAAATTAGAGGTATAGCCTCTGGAACGGGAATGGATTATATCGTTTCAGGAAAATATATTCCAGATGCATTTACTCCCTCCAATGAACTATGGGGAGAAATGATGTTATCAAAAGGAACAGACATCACATTGGTTGATGAGAGACTAACCGGAAATGTGCCGGGAGTTCTTTTAACCAAAGCTAAATATGATGAACTTATTGATAAGTATGGTGCAATTAACCTGAAGGTAATCACTGAAGCAGTTGCCAATAATGAAATTGCAATGGGTTATACCAATCCGTTTGCAAGTTCTACAGGACTTAATTTCTTAGTATCTACATTATATACTTTTGACGAAAAGAATCCATTAAGTGAAAAGGCTGTTCAAGGTTTTGAAACATTCCAAACGAACATACCATTTGTGGCATTTACGACTTTGCAAATGAGAGAATCCGCCAAATCTGGTGTTTTGGATGGTTTTATTATGGAATATCAAACGTATCACAATTCACCGGACTTAAAGTCTGATTATATATTCACTCCATTTGGTGTCAGACATGATAGTCCAATGTATGAAATAGGAAACCTTTCTACTGAAAAGAAAGAAATCTTGAGCAAGTTTATTGAATTCTGCAAAATGGAAGAAAGCCAAAAACTAGCCTCGGAGTATGGATTTAATAATCTAAATGAATATAAACCGGAAATAGGTAATATCAACGGAGATACCATTACACAAGCTCAGAAACTATGGAAAGAAAAGAAAAACGGTACGAATGATATTGTTGCAGTATTCGTAGCGGATATATCTGGAAGCATGGAGGGGGAACCCTTGAATAAACTTAAGGAATCTCTTCTAAGTGGTTCACAATTTATCGGAAAAGATAATTCAGTGGGATTTGTTACATTTTCAACGGATGTGAATATTAATCTTCCTATTGGGAAATTTGACCTGAATCAGAGATCATTATTTACAGGAGCTGTAACAGATATGCAGGCAACAGGAAGTACAGCCATGTTTGATGCAATTGTTGTAGCTACAAAAATGCTGATGGATGAAAAAGCCAATAATCCCAATGCAAAACTAATGCTCTTTGTGTTAAGTGATGGTGAAACAAATCAAGGCTACAATTTTAACGATATAGAGAGCATGGTAGAAGTTTTGAAAATACCTGTTTATACAATCGGATATAATGCCAACATAAAAGTATTGCAAAATATTTCAAGTATAAATGAAGCAGCAAGTATTAATGCGGATACAGATGATGTTATTTATAAGCTCCAAAACTTATTCAATGCGCAAATGTAAATAGTTGCTACTAGGTAAAAATATTACTTACCAATAAATGATTAGGAGGGTTATTCATATGAGTTTTTCTATGGAAGTTACAGATACAGAATTAGTTAAAAAAGAGATTGTTGAGCAGGTAAAGCCAGTTCCTGAAGAAATTGCTAAGTTAAAAGAGTTGGCAGATAATAATGTATCAGAAATCATGGCATTAGACATGGATTCATTAGAAAAAAGAAAAGTAGTACTTCAATCAATTGATGAATTTGGACTGGAAACACTTCACAGTTCAGCGAAGAAAAATTCACTACTACAAGTTTCTGTTGGAAGTTTATCTAAAATGGGAGGTGAAGGTGGATCAGTTGCAACTAGCCTTCTTGATTTGCATCATGAAATCAAAGATCTTGATCCCAGCTTAATTGACTTTACAAAAACAGGAATTTTGGGAAAAATTTTCAACCCTTTAAGAGCTTATTTTGAGAAATACGAAAAGGCAGACAGTGTGATTAATGATATTGTGGTATCTTTAGAAAAAGGTAAAACAACCTTGAAAAACGATAACACAACTTTGGAAATTGAAGAAATGTCCATGAGAGATCTTACAAAAAAACTTACAAAAGAAATTGAAATGGGAACAATGATGGACGAAACAATTTCTAAACAAATAGACAACGCTAAAGCTAGCAATGAAGATCCGGAAAAAATCAGATTTATCACTGAAGAGATTTTATTCCCATTGAGACAAAGAATTATGGATATGCAGCAAATGATAGTAGTGAACCAACAAGGAATCATGGCTATTGAAGTCATAAGAAGAAATAATAAAGAACTCATTAGAGGCGTAGAGCGCGCAAAAAATGTAACGATTTCTGCAATGAGAATTGCTGCTATCGTTGCAAGCGCTTTGTATAATCAAAAAATTGTATTAAAAAAGATCGAAATGTTGAATGCAACAACAAATGAATTGATAAGCGGAACCTCTAGGATGTTGAAAGAACAAGGAGCAGAGATTCATAAGCAATCAATGGAAGCCAATATATCTGTGGATACTTTAAAGACAGCTTTTACAGATGTTATTGCAGCTATGGACGCTATAAGTGCATATAAGCAAGAAGCGCTTCCTAAAATGAAGCAAACGATAAGTGAATTTAAAGAACTAGCTGAAATTGGTGAGCAACAAATACAAAGATTAGAGAAGGGAAGCCGACTTTCTATATCTTAGTAGATAATCTGTCTCACAATTAAAACTAATATTCTCAAGCTCACAACACTTCTTTATGGGAGTGTTGTTTTGTGTTCGCCCAGCATGGGCGAACTCTTGCGGGTGAAAGTCCCGAGTGTGCCTTTGTAGTAGGAAGCACATAGCCAAGAACAAGGGTGTCCACCGTGAGGTGGAATCTGAAGGAAGTTGGAGGCAAACCTCTGGTCTGACGGACAGAAATCACATATAAGGCAGTTCATAATGGATAAGGTTGCACAACAAACTGAAGTCCGATACTACTGGAATAATTATGAAGTGTAAATGTGGCAGATAGATGGAGGGAAAGAGTTCGTTCTTAACTGGGGAGATCTTATCTCCTACACCAAAGGCTTGCAGTGATGTAAGAATGGGAAATGAGAAGTCAGCAGAAGCCATAGTAGTGATGAAGCCTATGGAAACTTAGGAATAGCGAAGGGCTGAACAATCTTATCAGTTACTAAAATCGTGATTGCGTATCAATGCAACATCAGGTGCTTTAACACTCTATCGAAAGATAAGGCGATGGCAGAGATACCACGAGAAGAATGGAGGTAGCGAATGTGAAAACTGAAAATCTTTTGGAGCAGATACTGAGTTCGGAAAATCTGAATGAAGCATATCTGCAAGTCAAACGAAATAAGGGAGCAGAGGGAGTTGACGGAATGAAAGTCGATGAACTTAAGGAGCATCTTAGAACGAATGGCGAGAACATTAAGGAACAAATAAGGGAAAGAAGGTACCACCCTGAACCTGTAAGGCGAGTTGAAATACCAAAGCCTGATGGTGGGGTAAGAAACTTAGGAGTTCCAACAGTAACAGACCGATTCATCCAACAAGCAATAGCACAGGTGCTGACACCAATCTATGAGGAACAATTCCACGACAACAGCTATGGATTTAGACCTAAAAGATGTGCAGAAATGGCAATCATCAAAAGCCTTGAAGTGATGAATGATGGCAATACGTGGGTAGTTGATATTGACCTGGAGAAATTCTTTGACAATGTAAACCACGATAAGCTGATGAATCTCATAGCAAGGACGATTAAAGATGGAGATGCCATTTCAATCATCAGAAGATTTTTGGTAAGTGGAGTAATGATTGATGATGAATACAAAGAGACCATTATTGGTACACCACAAGGTGGGAATTTATCACCACTCTTAAGCAATATAATGCTTAATGAACTTGACAAGGAACTTGAAGGAAGAGGACTTAGCTTTGTGAGGTATGCAGATGACTGTATTATTCTTTTGAAAAGCGAGAAAGCAGCCAACAGAGTCATGTCAAGCATAACGAAATTTATTGAAGAGAAGTTGGGATTGAAGGTCAATGTAAGTAAAAGTAAAGTGGATAGACCCAATGGCATAAAGTACCTAGGATTTGGATTCTACTGGGACACATTTAGTCATCAGTTTAAAGCAAAACCACACCAAAAGTCTGTAGAGAAGTTAAAAGAGAAACTTAAACGGCTCACATCGAGAAGTTGGGGTGTTAGTACGGCATACAGAATGGTGAAGTTGAAGCAATTGATAATTGGATGGGTGAACTATTTTAAAATCGGTAGCATGAAGAAAATGTGTACTGAACTAGATGCACACATAAGATTTCGATTAAGAATGTGTATATGGAAGCAATGGAAAAAGGTTAAAACGAAGTACAAGAATCTTATGTTACTTGGCATCCCGAAGCAGAAGGCTTGGGAGTGGGCAAATTCTAGAAAAGGCTATGCGAGAATAGGTAGTTCATGGATTCTGCATAGAGCGATTACCAACGAAAGATTAAAGAAATTTGGCCTAGTATTGCTACTAGACCAGTATCAGTTAGTTCACATTTAGTTATAAGATTGAACCGCCGTATACGGAACCGTACGTACGGTGGTGTGAGAGGACGGAAATTTCTCATTCAGAGAAATTTCCTCCTACTCGATTTAAAACTTGGCACATTAGTGTTTAAAGAGTTTATTTATAATGCTGATATTAAGGGTATATTTTATGCAATAAAAAGAAAACAACTTATCCTAAATATGTTAATATAAAGAATAAGGTATAAAAAAAATAAGGATGGTGTTAATATGCTAAACGAAGAACTAGAACTTATCAAACAAGCTATTGTCAATGAGGTTGAAGGATATGAATTTTATCGTATGGCTGCCAATCAATCCGCAAGTATAGGAAGTAAAGAAGCATTGTTATTACTAGCAGAGGAGGAATTAAAACATGTTGAATACTTAAAGCTGCTTTTTGATAAAATGAAAAATGGAGCAGCTGAGGATTATAAACTCGCATTTTTATCGGATCCTCCTTCTCCCAATATTTACAATTGGAATAAGGTGGAGAAAGAATCAATTGGTTTGGCAATGTCTGTTTTTAGTGTTGGGATGCAAATGGAAAGAGATGCCATAGCATTTTATGAAAATGCAAGAGAAAATACTTCAATGGTAGAAGCTAAAAAGTTATTCTCACTCTTAATTGGTTGGGAAAAAATTCATTATGAGCAGTTTTCTCTGCAATATCAGATCTATAAAGTTGAGTGGTGGTTAGAGCAAGGGTTTAGTCCTTATTAGAGGAGCAGAGTTTATAGTTGTAAAAATAAATGAAAGAAAAAATTGATATAGCAAGTTTCACGTTGATTCAAACGATTGCTATTAGAAAAAAACTGTGATATTATAATATAACAATTAGCATCGGACTTGTAATGAAATTCAACTAATAGTGGATTAAAAAATGCGAAAATTTAAGACACGAAGACGTATTGTAAGAATAATATTAAGAGATTATTCAGTTTTTTGAAATGGAGGTAAGATAATGCCATCAGGGATAAAAAAAGACTACAAGCAGACACATCAACTCAAGACAGATGAATTAGTTGAAGATTTAGATAATGAAAATATAATAGGCAATGATGAAGGCTATAATGAGAGGTTTGAGTTAAAAGAACTTATAGACTTAAAATTGTTTAACGACATTCAAGAAGGGTTATCCAAGGTTACAGGATTGGCATTTGTTACTGTTGATTATAAAGGAGAACCCTTAACAAAAAGAACTAGTTTTTCTGAGTATTGTCGTGCACGTAGAAAAATTGATACGTATAAAAAAGCGTGCTATTTATCAGACGCTCACGGAGGATTGGAAGCTGCGATTAGAGGCAAACCATATATATATCGTTGCCCGGGTGGCTTAATCGATTTCGCGGTGCCTATTGTTGTGAAAGGTCAATATTTAGGAGCTGTTTTATGTGGACAAGCGAGAAGTAGTGAAAGTGACCGATTTGATGATATCAATGAATTTATCAAGGCAGATCCAAAGTGGAAAGAAAATCCTGAGTTATTAGCAATGTATGAGAAAACACTAGAGATTGATTATGAAAAAATAGTATCGGTTGCAGATTTGGTGCATTTAGTCATAAATCAATTGGTTGAAAAAGAAGCGATTAACATTATTCAGGAAGAATTGAACCGACAAAGTTTACAGCTAGCGGTCGAAAAAAGAGCACGTTTAGAAATTGAAAAGGAATTGAAGGATGCGGAGCTTAAAACACTTAAGGCACAAATGAATCCTCATTTTATGTTTAATGTATTAAGTTCTATTAGTAACCTTGCCTTGGTAGAAGGTGCTAAGCAAACTGAAGAAATGTCCTATTTGTTCTCCTACTTACTTAGATACAACATTGAAAACGGTGACAAAGAAGTGTTTTTAAAAGAAGACTTAGAAAATATTGAAAGATATTTAAAGGTTCAAAAAATTCGCTTTGGTGATAAATTGAATTATGAAATTATAATATCAGAGGAAATAGATACACAAAAAATACCACCATTTGTAATACAAACCTTTATTGAAAATGCTGTAAATCATGGTATTGTTCCTAAAGAAGGACCGGGAACTGTTATTGTAGAAGTATTTTTAGAAAATGGAGATGTGGTTATTAAAGTTGAAGATGACGGTGTGGGGATGTCAAAAAGAGCATTGCGCAAAATATTTTTGCTAAACCAAGAAAATTACGAAGGAAATTCTTTGGGAATTGGTATTCAAAACACAAGAAAACGTTTGATGAATAATTTTGGTGACGCATATGACATAGAGATTATCAGCAGAGAAGATGTTGGAACATCAGTAATAATTAAGATTCCAGAACATTTTGAAGAAAGGGTTAGCTAAATGCATAAAGTACTCATAGTAGATGATGAATATTTAATGAGAAAAGCACTGCGTATTGTTATTTCAGAAACAGAAGGTTTTCAAATTGTAGGAGAAGCAGAAAGTGGCTTACAGGCACTTAAACTTTCTGAAGAGTTGGTACCAGATATTATTTTTATGGATATTAAAATTCCAACAATTAATGGATTAGAGGTCAGCCAAGTTATTAAGAAAAGAGCACCAAATACATCAATTATTGTACTAACAGCCCATAGTGATTTTCAGTATGCTCAAACCGCAATTCAAATTGGTATAGATGAGTACTTATTAAAGCCATGTTCATTTGAAAAAATAAGAGAACTATTAAACAAATATAAGCAGAATCATGTAACAAAAAGTTCTCATTCAGCAGAGCTAATAAAACATTTATCAGAAAAAGATTTTGAAAAAACATATGAAAAGATCAATAAGGTTGTAGGTTATATTTTTAAACAAACGCAAGACCCAAATTTGATTTATAGAGAACTTAAGGAAATGCTTGCTCAATGTTTAGATTTAATTGCTTGTATGGATAAAGATTATAGAGATTCCTATGAAAAAAAATTCCAAATCAATGAAGCCATATGTAAAGACGTTGTATTAGCAGAATTTTGGGTATTTGATTTACTAGATGAAGTTTTCAAGCAAAGGAGTATTCAAAATTATCCTCAATTGATTAAAGTATTTACCTATCTTGAGAATAATATAAAAAAGGATGTAAGTCTCCAATCAGCGGCAACCTATTCAGAACTTAGTCTTAGCTATTTAAGTAGATTGTTCAAAAAGGAATTCGGGATAAATTTCACAAATTATATTAGTATTAAAAAGGTAAGAAAATCCAAGAAATTATTAAAAGAAAGTGATATCGGTATAGCAGATGTAGCGTTTGAATTTGGGTATAATGAATCAAGCTATTTTTGCAAGGTATTTAAAGGAATTGAAGGAATTACGCCTACTCAGTACAGAGAAAACCTTAAGAAATAATAGTAGGTACAATTCGAAATATGATGAAAGCAACCAGTAGAGAGCATTTATATCTCAAATATAGATGTTCTTTTTTTTGTCCTATTTTAGCAGGAATGAAATGGTGAATAATCGAGGAAGGACAAAAAAGTATAACTGATTAAGCGGTTTTACAATGGCTTATTTTAATTGTGAGCAAAATAGTATAACCATGGTTTAAGATTACTGAAAAAGAAATTGGAAACCCCAAGTTCACAAGAAGAATTTAACTATTTACAGGTTAAAAGTGACAATAATTAAGTGTTGTTATCGATGAGGTTGGTAATATTTCTTAACGTAACAATAGGACACGTGTAAAACTATAAAAAAATTATCAGGTTTTGTACAAATTTTTGTTACTTATTTTTTGAAAAAAACAGTAGCATATAGAGAGTAACACAAGAAAACTTCTAGTGCAAAGCAATATGCACTTCAGGTATAACTTAAAAAGGGTAAAAGGAGGAATACAAAATGTCACAAGAAGCTTTAGGAATGATTGAAACAAAAGGACTTGTTGGAGCGATTGAAGCTGCCGACGCAATGGTTAAATCAGCAAATGTTGAGCTAGTTGGATACGAAAAAATCGGATCAGGTTTGGTAACAGTTATGGTAAGAGGAGATGTAGGCGCGGTTAAAGCAGCTACTGATGCTGGAGCTGCAGCAGCTCAAAAGGTTGGCCAAGTAATTTCGACTCATGTAATTGCAAGACCACACACAGATGTAGAAAAACTAATATCAGTTGAAAAAAAGTAGAAGGAGGTCTGAAAAATGGAAGATAAAGTAATGGAAAAAGTAATGGAAGAAGTAATGAAGAAATTAGGTAAGGAAGCAGAAGCACCAAATACAGAAAGTAAAATGAATACGACTGGACTAACTGAATTTGTAGGAACTGCTATTGGAGATACATTAGGATTGGTTATTGCTAATATTGACCATTCACTACATAGCTTTATGAAGCTTGATCCTAAATACAAATCAATCGGTATCATCGGAGCAAGAACGGGTGCAGGCCCTCATGTTATGGCTGCTGATGAAGCGGTAAAAGCAACAAATACAGAAATCATTTCTATTGAACTACCTAGAGATACAAAAGGTGGAGCAGGTCATGGTTGTTTGATTTTATTTGGAGCAGAAGATGTATCTGATGCTAGACGTGCAGTAGAAGTTTGCCTTAAAGAATTAGATAGAACTTTTGGAGATGTATATGCAAATGGCGCAGGTCATATTGAGCTTCAATATACAGCAAGAGCAAGTTATGCATGTAACAAAGCTTTTGGAGCACCTATAGGAAAAGCTTTTGGATTGATCGTTGGAGCTCCTGCTGCTATTGGTGTTATTACTGCTGATACTGCAGTGAAAGCAGCTAATGTTGATATTATAGGTTATGCTTCACCTTCAACAACATCTTTTTCTAATGAAGTTATTTTATTTATTAGTGGAGATTCTGGAGCAGTTAGACAATCCATACTTGCAGCAAAAGAAGTTGGCGTAAAACTTTTAGAAGTTTTAGGCAACGAAGCTGCACCATCCGTTACAACGCCATACATTTAAAGAAAAAAAGGAGGGTACCAAATGAAATCCAAACGCTTTCAAGTATTAGCGGAAAGACCAGTTAACAAGGATGGATTTGTAAAAGAGTGGCCAGAAGTTGGTCTGATTGCAATGAACTCACCATACGATCCAAAACCTAGTGTTAAAGTAGCAAATGGGATAATCGTAGAATTAGACGGTAAGAAAAGAGAAGACTTTGACTTACTCGATACTTTCATTGCAGATTACTCTATAAATAAAGAAAACACAGAAAAAGTTATGGCAATGGATTCTCTTAAATTAGCGCACATGCTTGCAGACATTAATGTAGGAAGAGATGAACTTGTAAAATTAACAACAGCAATGACTCCTGCTAAGGTAGTGGAAATTGTTGGACATATGAACGTGTTGGAATTAATGATGGCTTTAACAAAAATGAGAGCTAGAAAAACTCCTTCAAATCAGTGTCATGTTACGAATCTAAAAGATAATCCTATTCAAATAGCAGCAGATGCAGCTGAAGCGGCACTTAGAGGCTTTGATGAGCAAGAAACTACGGTTGGTATTGCAAGATATGCACCTTTTAATGCATTGGCATTATTAGTTGGAGCACAAGTAGGCCGACCAGGTATTTTAACTCAATGTGCGGTTGAAGAAGCAACTGAATTGGTTCTAGGTATGAGAGGACTTACTGCATATGCTGAAACAGTTTCAGTATATGGTACTGAGCAAGTTTTCATTGATGGGGATGATACTCCATGGTCTAAATCCTTCCTAGCATCTGCATATGCATCTAGAGGATTAAAAATGAGATATACATCAGGTACAGGTTCAGAGGTATTAATGGGATACGCTGAAAAGAAATCTATGTTATATCTTGAAGCAAGATGTATCTTTGTTACAAAAGGTGCAGGAGTGCAAGGTCTTCAAAATGGTTCAATCTCTTGTATAGGCGTTCCAGGTGGAGTACCAGGTGGTATTAGAGCCGTATTAGCTGAAAATGTTATCACAACAATGATGGATCTTGAAGTTGCTTCTGGCAACGACCAAACCTTCTCTCATTCAGATATTAGAAGAACAGCTAGAACATTAATGCAAATGATTCCAGGAACAGACTTCATATTCTCAGGTTATTCAGCAACTCCTAACTATGACAATATGTTTGCAGGATCAAACTTTGATGCGGATGATTATGATGACTATAACATTCTTCAAAGAGACTTAAAAATTGATGGTGGTCTAAGACCAGTATTAGAAGAAGAAGTTGTAAAAGTTAGAAATCAAGCTGCAAAAGTACTTCAATGTGTATTTAAAGAATTGGATCTTACAATCATCACGGATGAAGAAGTTGAAGCTGCAACTTATGCACATGGATCAAAAGATATGCCTGACAGAAATGTAGTAGATGATTTAGCTGCTGCTGAAGACATGATGAAACGTGGCATTACTGGTATTGATGTAGTGAAAGCAATTAAAAAGGGTGGATTTGATGAGCTTGCAGTAAGCCTTCTCGGTATGTTAAAGCTAAGAGTATCAGGAGATCACCTTCATACTTCAGCTATTATCGATTCAAATTTCCATGTAATTAGTGCTGTGAATGATAAGAATGATTATAAAGGTCCTGGAACTGGATACTCAATGTCTGAAGCAAGATGGAATGAAGTTCAAGACATTCCTAATGCAATCGACGCAGCAGACTATAAATAAGAGAGGAGGAATATCGATGGAAATCAATGAAAAAGTATTAAAAAGTATTATTGAAGAAGTTATGCAAAATTTAAAGCTACAAGAGTCTGGGGTTACAACTTCAAGTGATGATGTATCTGACATCAAGTTAACTTGTATCGGATCAGCAGCAGTTGGTAAACGCAAAGACGAAGTGATTATCGGACTTGCTCCTGCCTTTGGATTACATCAAACAAAAACTATAACCAAGATACCTCATGGTAAAGTATTAAAAGAGATCATGGCTGGTATTGAAGAAGAAGGTTTGGTACCTAGAGTAATCAGAGTACTTAGAACATCAGATGTTTCCTTTATAGCACATAATGCCGCAACTTTAAGCGGATCAGGAATTGGGATCGGAATTCAGTCAAAGGGGACTACAGTTATTCATCAAAAGGATTTATTACCTTTGAGTAATGTTGAGCTATTCCCACAAGCACCATTGATTACTTTAGACGTTTATAGAGCTATTGGAAGAAATGCTGCTAAATATGCAAAAGGTGAATCCCCAAGTCCAGTACCAACAATGAATGACCAAATGGCTAGGCCAAAGTATCAAGCAATTGCGGCTCTACTTCATATCAAAGAAACAGAACACGTTAAGCAAGACGCTCCGGCTGAAGAGCTTAAAGTAATATTCGAATAAGGAGGAGATAAAATGATGGACAATGCTGTTCTAGAAAAAATGATCAAAGAAGTTATGGTTGCAATGAATAAAGAAGATTCCTATACAACTAAAACTGAAGTTGCTTCTGGTGCAAGAATGACCGAGGCGAACTATCCTTTAAGTGAAAAAATGGGAAAAATCATTAAAGCACCTACAGGAAAGACATTAGATGAAATCACAATAGAAGGTGTTATGAATGGAAAGATTACTGCAGAAGACGTAAAAATAGCTCCAGAAACACTTGAAATGCAAGCACAAGTTGCTGAATCGGTTGGAAGAGATGCATTTGCAAGAAATCTAAGAAGAGCTGCAGAATTAATCGCTGTTCCTGATGCAAGAGTTCTTGAAATCTATAATGCTCTAAGACCTTATAGATCTACTAAAGCAGAATTACTTGCAATAGCTGATGAACTTGAAACAAAATACTGCTGTAAAATCAACAGTGCTTTTGTAAGAGAAGCAGCACAGTTATATGATAATAGAGGAAGACTTAAGAAGTAAATTCTGGAGGTTTTTTTATGAGAATAATTGCAGGAATAGACATAGGAAATGCAAGCACTGAAACTGCTATTGGCAAAGTATATGATGATAATAAGGTGGAATTTCTTGGCAGTTCCTTAGTGAATACTACCGGAATAAAGGGTACAAAAGATAATATTCCTGGAATTTTTAAATCCTTAAAAAAAGCTTTGGAAATGTCAAAAATCAATATGGAAGATCTTGATTTAATCAGAATAAATGAGGCTGCGCCTGTTATTGGAGACGTAGCCATGGAAACAATCACGGAAACAATCATAACTGAATCAACTATGATTGGTCATAATCCAACAACTCCAGGAGGCATTGGTATAGGGGTAGGGATTTCTACTCCTATAGACCAGCTCCATGAGATGAATAGCGGAGAAAAGGTAATTGTACTTATTCCAAAAACTTATGATTTTAATCAAGCTTCAAAGATTATAAATGATTTCAGTGACAGAGGTATTGAAATCACAGGTGCCATTGCTGAAAATGATGATGGTGTACTGATTAATAACAGATTAGAGAAAACGATACCTATCATTGATGAAGTGAAACTTTTTGATAAGATTCCTCTACATATGTTAACTGCAGTTGAAGTAGCCCATGTTGGACATGTGGTAGAAGTTTTATCTAATCCCTATGGGATAGCGACGGTTTTTAATCTGAATGGTGATGAGACGAAATTGGTTGTACCTATAGCCAGAGCTCTCATTGGCAATAGATCTGCTGTTGTCATTAAGACACCAAAGGGAGACGTGAAAGCTAGAAGTATTCCAGCTGGAGAAATTATTATCGTGGGTGAAAAGATCAAAAGGAAAGTAGATGTAGATGATGGTGCGATAGCTCTAATGAATAACATTGAAATGTGTGCACCTATCGTAGACATTCAAGGAGAGGCTGGAACAAATGCGGGAGGAATGCTTGAAAGAGTAAGACACGTTATGGCTAGTCTAACAGACCAAAGTCATATGGATGTCAAAATTAAAGACCTTTTAGCAGTTGATACGATTTGTCCTCAGAAGGTACAAGGTGGTATAGCTGGTGAATTTTCAATGGAAAATGCTGTAGGTATTGCAGCAATGGTTAAAGCTGATAGGCTTCAGATGAACATTATAGCAGAAATTTTACAAGAAAAACTAGGTGTTAAGGTTGAAGTAGGTGGTGTTGAAGCGCAGATGGCTATTAACGGTGCATTAACAACACCGGGCACTGATAAACCACTTGCTATTTTAGATATGGGAGCAGGTTCCACAGATGCATGCTTTATGACAAAGAATGGAGAGGTTAAGCTTGTCCATTTGGCTGGAGCTGGAAATATGGTGACCTTACTTATCCAAACTGAACTCGGTCTTGATAGCTTTGATCTAGCAGAAGACATTAAGAAATATTCCTTAGCAAAGGCAGAAAGTCTTTTCCATATTAGACATGAAGATGGTTCAGTAGAATTTTTCAGAGAACCACTTGATCCAAAGCTTTTTGCGCGGGTTGTTATTATTAAAGAAAATGAAATGATTCCTATAAACCATCAAGTATCTATTGAGAAAATAAAACTGGTTAGAAAACAAGCAAAGGAAAAGGTTTTTGTTACGAACGCCTTAAGAGCATTAAAACAGGTAAGTTCTACCGGAGATATTAGAGCTATAGATCATGTTGTTTTAGTAGGAGGATCAGCCCTTGACTTTGAAGTGCCTCAGCTTGTAACAGATGCGCTGTCCCAGTTTGGAATCGTTGCAGGTAGAGGAAATATAAGAGGTATTGAAGGTCCAAGAAACGCCGTGGCAACAGGGCTCGTTCTTGTTAAATAAGATAGTTCTGCATAAGCAATTGGAAAAGCGGCAGATGGGTAACGAGGATTTTAACTCGGTGCAGCCGATTTTCTTGTCCAGTAGGAAAGTTTACTTTCCACGAAGAATAACAAAGTGTTAGTTAGTATAAAAGTTATGTAACGCATCGACAAGCGCTTTGTAGGAAAGTAGGTGGAAAAATGAAAGAAAATCTTGCGATTTATATTTACTTTGAAAACAAGATAACAAATAAGAGTTTGATTGATTTAATAACTTACGGAATTGAAGAAGAAGGCATTCCGTATCACTTTATTGGGGATGATTGTTCCGATTATAAAGAGCTTGCAACTATGGCATCTAATGAATCACAGCTTGACGTCGGAATAGGCTTAGATGAATCAGGGAATATATGCCTGCATCATTCGAAATTACCGGATCAATATTTTCTTTTTCCAAGTAAACATCATAATGATCAAAAGAAATTAAGAGATATTGGTATAAACGGAGCAAGACTCGTTAAAGGGATACCTTTTATAGTTGAATAAGCAGTAAACTCTCTGAAAGGAGGAGATCTTTTGAATAATGCATTAGGGTTAGTTGAAGTAATCGGAAGAGCTGCAGCAGTTGTAGCGGTTGATACAATTTTGAAAGCAGCAAATGTTGAATTAATAGGTATCGAACCTAGTAAAGGCGACGGAATGTATGCCATCAAAATTGAAGGCGATGTAGGAGCTGTAAAAGCGTCGGTAGATTCTATTAAATCTCACCAAGAACTCATAAATAAAATTTATGCAACTAAGGTTATTGCTAGACCAGCGCTGGGAATTGACAAACTTGTTTATAATTCGTCAACGATTGGTTATAAAAACAAAGCCAAAGAGGCAGTTCTTGAAGTTAAAGAAGAAATAGTTAAAGAAGAAATAGTAAAAGAAGAAATAGTAAAAGAAGAAGTTAACAAAGAAGAAGCAAAAGAAATAAAAGAAGAAATAAAAGAAGAAATAAAAGAAGAAATAAAAGAAGAAATAAAAGAAGAAGTAAAAGAAGAAGTAAAAGAAGAAGTAAAAGTAGTACTTGAAGATGGAAAAGAAGAAATACAAATTAAAAAAGTTGTAGAAGTACAAGAAGTAGCAGAAGAACAAGCGGCAGTTGAAGAAGTTCAAACTGAAGATATTGTTGACCTGAATAAAATAATAGCTGTAACACCCGAAACAAAGATGAAAACAAAAGAAGTATGTAATCTTTGTAATGATCCAAAGTGTAAAAGGAAAAGAGGAGAACCTAAAAGTTTATGCATCAGTCATAACTCAAAGGCTACCTGAATTTATCCATATGCCCTATAACTTATGGGGTTGTCAACTAAAAAGGAGGTAATATTATGTCTAAAGAAGCATTAGGAATGATCGAAACAAAAGGTTTAGTAGGTGCTATTGAAGCTGCAGATGCCATGGTTAAGTCAGCTAACGTTGAACTCGTAGGTTATGAAAAAATAGGATCAGGTTTAGTTACTGTAATGGTAAGAGGCGATGTTGGTGCTGTTAAAGCTGCAACCGATGCTGGTGCTAGTGCTGCTAGTAGAGTGGGTGAAGTTGTATCTGTTCATGTTATTCCAAGACCACATGCTGATATTGAAAAACTTATTCCAGAAAAGTAGGTAAACTTTTATGAAAGAAGCAGAACTCATCAAAGTGATAGCACAAGTAGTAAAGAAGTATGTAATCGACTCTATTTATGTACCTGCGGGTGTGTCTAATAGGCACATCCACATTGAAAAAGAAGACTTTGAAATTTTATTTGGAAAAGGCCATGAATTATCTAAGTTAAAGGATCTTAAACAACCAGGGGAGTTTGCAGCCCATGAAACGGTGACACTCATTTCTGAAAAAGGTTCCATTTCAAAGGTTAGAGTACTTGGGCCTTTAAGAAAGCAAACACAGGTTGAACTTTCTTTATCAGATAGTTTTTTACTGGGTGTAAATAAAATCCCAGTTAGAGAGTCAGGGAATATAAAGGATTCTGAAGGAATCATTGTGCAAGGACCTGCTGGTGAGATTGAGATCAAACAAGGTGCAATTGCTGCACATAGACACATACATATGCCTCAAGATTTTGCTGATATTTATGGTTTTAAGGACAAAGAAATTGTATCAGTGAAATCAGAGGGAATTCGCTCTGTAACCTTTAATAATGTCATGCTTAGAGTCTCAAATAATTATGCATTAGAAATACATCTAGATCTAGATGAAGCAAATGCAGCCTTGGTTAAAAATGGTGACCTTTTAAAAATTGTAAGACATGAAGGTGAAGCAAATGGATATGAATAGGGTAAATCAAGACATTAAAGATTTTGAAATCTTAATTGATGAAAAGATCTGTGGAGAATATGAAGGTGAGTTGTTTACAGGCGTTGATCTTGGAACAGCATATATCGTTTTAAGTGTTGTTGATAAATCTGGCAAAGCTGTTGCAGGAGCAAAAAAAAGAGCATCAGTGGTAAAAGATGGCGTTGTCGTTGACTACATAGGAGCCATCAAAATCGTTAAGGAATTGAAGAGAGAGCTTGAAGAAATCATTGGGAAAAAATTGTTAAAAGCTGCTACAGCTATACCACCCGGTGTATCTGAAGGATCTGTAAAAGCAATTGTGAATGTTGTTGAAGCTTGTGAATTTGAAGTAATTAATGTAGTAGATGAACCTACAGCAGCTGCCAAAGTATTGTGTGTTCAAGATGGAGCAGTGGTAGATGTTGGTGGCGGCACTACAGGAATATCAGTTATAGAAAGCGGTAAAGTAACCTTTACAGCAGACGAACCTACAGGTGGTCACCATATGAGCTTAGTTTTAGCCGGTAGATATGGTTTAAATTATGAAGAAGCGGAAGTGTTAAAACATACAAAGGACAGAGAATGGGATGTATTTCCTGTTGTAGCCCCTGTAGTTGAGAAAATGGCGTCAATTGTAAATGGTTTTATCCATGGAAAAGAAGTCAGTGTCATTTATATTGTAGGTGGTGCAGCAACCTTTGTTGATTTTGAAAAAGTCTTCAAACAAAAAACTGGATTAAACGTTATAAAACCTTACAACCCAATGTTAGTGACGCCACTAGGAATAGCCTTAAGCTGTTTAAGTGAGGTGGTATAGTTTTGAATATTGATATGATCGTGAATGAAGTAATCAGACGGATCAAGCTTATGCTCAATACCCATAAAGGGCTTATCGTAATAAGAGAAAAAACGGACTATTCATTACTGAATATTTTGCTATTATCAATGAAAGACAATGGATTTATATTTGATGCAGTAGTAATCAGTCATCAAAAGGAAGAGATAGAATTAGATCAAGGGCTTATGAATATTACCTTTCTAAAAGAAGCAGAGTTATTAGATAACCTTGAAAGTATTCATAAATATGAAGTGATTGTATTAAGTAATTTAAACATCATTGAAATTGGAAAGTTGACAAATCTTAACATTGAAAACAAATTTTTGTATTTGGTATATGAGGCTTTAAAAGAAGGAAAAGAAGTATATGGTTTCTCTAAAGACTTAGATATTAAGAACAATATTAATCTTAGAAGTTTAACCTTAAAATTATGCAAAGCATTAGAAGATATTGGACTTAAGATGATCATTGGAAAAAATGAATTCATAAAAGTAGACAGTAGTATTGTCACAATAGATAGGAATGTCATCACATTAGAATGTGTTAACACCCTGGTAAAAGGAAGTCTACTCGTTCAAAAAAGTGCTATTTTAACAAATGCAGCTAAGGATTATTTATCTCAAAATAAAATTGATATTTTAAGAAGGTAGGGTGATCACAATGTATTTAGCAGAGGTCAGAGGACACGTTGTTGCAACAACTAAAAATGAATATTTGGTAGGAAAGAAACTTTTAATTGTTCAACCCTTAAGTCCTAGTTTTGAACCTTATGGTGAGGCAATCGTAGCGATTGATACAGTAGGTGCAGGCTTTTCTGATAGAGTTTTAGTTGCTACAGGTAGCTCTGCAAGAGCCATTTTTGATGAGAAGGCGCCGGTTGATGCTGCCATTGTTGCTATCATTGACACGCTTGAAAGGCATTAGGTGAATATCTATGAGCAAGATATACACAAAAGGCGGAGATAAAGGTGAAACAAGCCTATATGGTGGTTCAAGAATTCTCAAATCTTCAAAAAAAGTCGGAGCTTACGGAAGTGTTGATCAAGCAAATGCAGCAATTGGTGTAGCTTGTGTAAAGATTAAGGATCGAGTTTTAAAAGACTTATTAAAAATAATTCAAGAAAAATTATTTGTAGTTGGTGGAGAACTCGCATCTGATGAAAAAGGAATAGAGAAGCTTAAAAATCAAATTTTAGAAGCGGATGTAACTTTTCTTGAAAGAGTCATAGATGAGCTAACGAGCAAGTTATCTGAGATGCCTTGTTTTATTGTTCCAGGGGCTTCAGAGGAAGCAGCTTACCTCCATGTTGCAAGAACAGCGGTAAGGCTTGCAGAACGAGAAATCGTAAATCTAAGTGATGAGCAAGACGTAAGAGTCTATATATTGGAATTTATAAATAGATTATCTGATTTGCTTTTTGTAATGAGCAGATATGTAGTAGAAGTGAAGGAAGATGAAAAGAATAATGAAGAAAATACTGTAGGTATAAGCTTAGAATTAGCAAACGAAATGGCTGCCTTTTCAATTCATAAAGCGCAGGAATTAAAG
Source organism: Firmicutes bacterium HGW-Firmicutes-1 (assembly GCA_002841625.1). Taxonomy (NCBI): domain Bacteria; kingdom Bacillati; phylum Bacillota; species Firmicutes bacterium HGW-Firmicutes-1. The sequence goes on from PHAG01000007.1 coordinate 135,482, forward strand.
GTTCCAGTCGTCATTTCAATTGTAGATGAAGGTGGTAATCTCATACTTTTAAATAGAATGGGGAATGCCCATATTGGAAGTATAGACATTTCCATAAATAAAGCGTACACCTCCATGGCTTTTAAGCTAACCACTGAAACACTTGGAAAACTAGCACTGCCAGGTGAAGCCCTATACGGTATTCAAAATACAAATGGTGGTAAGGTAGTTGTTTTTGGTGGAGGTATTCCAATTTATTTAAAGGGTAAACTTGTAGGAGCAATTGGCATAAGTGGTGGCAGCGTTGAAGAAGACATTTTAATCGCTGAAGCGGCTTTGAAAAACTTATAATAAGAGGTGAAACAATGAATATTGATTCAAAACAACTAGAAAAAATAGTGAAATTGGTAGCAAGTAAAATTGAAAATTATGAAGCGCAACCTTCAGAAAACTTGAATCGCTTAGGTATTTTTGAGGATATGGAGGATGCGGTTGAGGCTGCTTATCAGGCTCAAAAGGTGCTTTTTGAAATGACACTTTCAGATAGAAAGAAAATCATTGATTCAATAAAGGCACATCTTAGAAACCATATTGAAGAAATCTCAAGACTAGCCTATGAAGAAACAAAAATGGGAAGATACGAACATAAATTAATTAAAAATGCATTGGTCATTGATAAAACACCTTCTGTAGAAGATCTGAAAGCAGGTGTGTTTACCGGAGATGATGGACTTACACTTCTTGAAATGTCACCATTTGGTGTGATTGGAGCTATTTCTCCATCAACAAACCCATCAGAAACAGTAATTTGTAATGCCATTGGAATGATCGCTGCTGGAAATTCAGTTGTATTTTCACCACATCCTGGGGCTTATCATACTTCGAATAGAACGGTTGAACTGATCAATGAAGCAATTGCACTTGTAGATGGACCTAAGAACCTAGTTTGTACAGTGGATCATCCAAGCCTTACCAAAGCAAACACCATGATGAATCATCCGAAAATTAATTTGATTTGTGCTACGGGAGGACCGGCAGTTGTGAAAGCAGTTTTATCTACCGGGAAAAAGGCAATAGGAGCTGGAGCTGGCAATCCTCCTGTATTTGTTGATAAGACAGCTAATATTGAAAATGCAGCAAGAGATATCGTACTAGGTAGTAGCTTCGATAACAATATTCCATGTATTGCAGAAAAAGAGGCAATTGTAGTGGATGAAGTATGTGACTATCTCATTTTCAATATGAAGAACAATGGTGCTTATGAAGTAAAAGACAAAGAACTTTGTTTACTAGAAAAATTAGTTCTTTGTGACAAGGGATTTGCCAAAAAAGAATTTATAGGAAAAAACGCAGATTATATTCTTTCTAAAATAGGTATTGAGGTCGATCCTTCGATTGTTCTCATTATTATGGAAGTATCAAAGGAACATCCTTTTGTACAAGAAGAGCTTATGATGCCGATTCTTCCAATTGTTAGAGTGAAAGATGCGAAAGAGGGTATTGATTTGGCTTGCCAAGTTGAACATGGAAATAGACATACTGCAATTTGTCATTCACGTGATATTGAAGTGCTTTCTGAAATGGGAAGAAGAATACAAACAACAATATTTGTTAAAAATGGGCCATCTTACGCTGGAATAGGTGTTGGAGGAGAAGGTTTTACAACCTTTACAATCGCAGGACCTACGGGTGAAGGCTTAACTTCTGCAAGTACCTTCACAAGGAAGAGAAGATGTGTTTTAGTGAATGGCTTTAACATTAAATAACGGGGTGATAAAAGTGGAAAATCTAATAAATATAATCAAGGATGCTGGTGTTGTTGGTGCAGGTGGTGCAGGATTTCCTACACACGTAAAATTTGATGCTAAAGCAGATTTCGTCATCGTAAATGGTGCAGAATGTGAGCCGTTGCTTAGAGTAGACCAAATCTTAATGGATTTAGAAGCAGAAAAAATTCTTTTTGCTCTAGATCAATGTGTTACCCATGTTGGCGCTAAAGAAGGCATCCTTGGGTTAAAGAATAAGTATACCAAGGCAATCGCATCACTAACAAAAGCTTTAGAAAAATATCCGCATCTGCGCATTCATCTACTGGAAAATGTGTATCCAGCTGGAGATGAACAATATTTGGTTTATGTTACAACTGGAAGGATAGTTCCTGAAGGTGGTATTCCAATCATGGTAGGGACTATTGTTACAAATGTAGAAACCTTGCTTAATATTTATAATGGAATCCACAATACACCAGTAACGGAAAAATATTTAACAATAGCAGGTGCAGTAAAGAATCCAATTACTGTAAAAGTACCCTTAGGGATAACTGTGCGAGAGGTTCTTCATCTCGCAGGTGGTCCACTAAATGAGAATTATAAAGTAATTGATGGTGGACCAATGATGGGTAAAATATTAGCCTCCATTGATGAACCTGTAAAAAAAGCATCTAAAGGATATATCGTATTACCTGAAGAGCATCCATTGATTAAGAACAAAGAGAAATCAGTTACACGAGTGCTTAAAGAAGCGCAAACTTCCTGTTGTCATTGTGACTTGTGTACAGATGTTTGTCCAAGATATCTTTTAGGGCACAAAATACATCCTTCTAAGCTTATGAGGATTTCGAGCTACGGTTCCCTTGGAGACAAAAATGCAAGTTTAGATGAAGCATTCCTCTGTTGTGAATGTGGGTTATGTGAACAGGCATGTATCATGAACCTACAACCTTGGAAAGTAAATATGAATATAAAGAAACAACTGAATGAAATGGGAATAAAAAATCCAAACAATAGAAAGCCAACTGAAGTAAATCCATTTTTTAAATATAGAGGGTTTCCGGTTAAGAAGCTCATTTACAGACTTGAGCTTGATCAGTATGATGTAGATGCACCGTTAACTCAAATAGACCAGTGTTTTGAGGAAGTGACGATATTAAATAAACAACATATAGGTGCGCCATCGGTTCTTTGGGTAAAAGAAGGAGAAACTGTTACAAAAGGGCAACTCATTTTTAGAGCTAAAGACAATGCCTTAGGCGTAAATATACACGCTAGTATTTCTGGTACTGTTGTTAAAGTCTTTGGAGATAAGGTCATCATTAAAAGTACATAGAAAGTCTATGACTAAAAGGAGGAAATATGAAAAATTCCATTGGTTTATTAGAATTTAAAAGTATTGCAAAAGGTATAGAGGTAACCGATGAAGTGTTAAAATCCTCTAATGTAGAGCTTATATCCGCAAATCCAATATGTCCAGGAAAATATATTTCAATTGTTTCTGGAGATGTAGGTGCAGTAAAAAATGCTGTGGAGATAGGAAAGAAACTTGGTGGTGTATTCCAGATTGAGGCTCTTGTCATAGCAAATATTCATCCTGATATTTTTCCGGCGTTAACAGGAACGGCCGAAATGCATCCAATTAGTTGTATAGGTATTATTGAAACAATGTCTTCCCTTAGTTCGATTATGGTAGCAGACACGGCAATTAAAGCCTCAAATATAAATATTATTGAAATTAGAATTGCTAGAGGCTTAGGTGGTAAAGGTTTTACCATTATTTCTGGTGAAGTATCTTCTGTGAAAAGAGCGATTATGGCTGTAGAAGATAAGTATATGGCTACTGGAGAAATACTTTGTGCTTCTACTGTTGCAAACCCAGAAAAAGAGCTTATTAAAAAGATCTTTGGATAAACAAATTAGTCATTTTATTACCCTCATATGGAATTATAGAGGGAAAAACAATACATAATAGTTTATGATTGCAATGATGAGCTAAAGCTGTATTCGTCCCCCAGCGATATAGCTTTGTTTTAGCTCAGCTTGCAAAAGGAGAAAAAATGAACAAGTTTAAATCATTAATTATTAACCCAGGCTCTACATCCACAAAAATAGCGATTTTTGAGGATGAAAATGAAATATATAGTAAAACCATTAGACATGATACAGATGAGCTAATAGAATATACAAGTGTATTTTCACAATATCAATTTAGAAAGAAAACAATCATAGATGCGTTAATAGAAGAAAAATTCGATATGAACTCTTTAGATGTGATTATTGGAAGAGGTGGTATGCTTAGACCACTTGAAGGTGGCGTTTATACAGTAAATGCAAAGATGTTAAAGGATTTGGAATCTGGTGAATACGGAGAACATGCTTCTAGCCTTGGTGCAAAGCTGGCATTAGAAATTGGAGATCCTCTTCGTATTCCTTCTTATATTGTTGATCCAGTTGTTGTAGATGAGCTTGAGGAAATTGCTCGTATCTCTGGAATACCAGAAATTAAAAGAAAAAGTATCTTTCACGCACTGAATCAAAAAGCAGTTGCAAGAAAAGCTGCGAAGGAATTAGGCTCTACCTATGAAAACCTAAATTTTGTTGTTGCTCACCTTGGTGGTGGAATATCTGTAGGTGCTCATGAAAAAGGTCGAGTGATTGATGTGAATAATGCAGTAGATGGAGAAGGTTCTTTTTCTCCTGAACGAAGTGGTGGCGTACCAGTAGGTTCTGTTGTAAAGCTGTGCTATGCAGGAAAATACACCTATAATGAAATGAAAAAGAAAATAACAGGCAAGGGCGGTCTTCTAGCCTATCTAGGGACATCAGATGGTAGAGAGGTTGAAAAGCGTATTGAAAGTGGTGATGAGAACGCAGGACTTATTTATGAAGCGATGGCTTATCAAACGGCAAAAGAAATAGGTGCGTATGCAACCGTATTAAAAGGGAAAGTTGATGCTATTATTTTAACAGGTGGATTGCTTTATGATAAAAATATAAAAAAATGGATTGTAGAACGAATCGATTTTATTGCACCTATCATCGTTTATCCTGGAGAAGATGAGATGGCTGCATTAGCAGAAGGCGGACTTCGGATTTTAAGAGGTGAAGAAAAACCGATCCTCTATTAATATAAAAATAAAGTATTAAAAATATAGATATGAATATTTATTGGTTGAAAGAGAGGAAAAAACATGGACAGTAGCATAGGTTTATTCGAATTCTATTCAATCTCAGATGGATTAAAGATGACGGATATCATATTAAAAAGCTCAAATGTACAGATACATAAAAATGAAATCATTTGTCCTGGAAAATACGCACTACTTGTTAAAGGCGAGTTTAAGGCAGTGAGCAATGCTGTAAATAGAGCAAAAAGTGAAAATATGGTTACCATGCTGAAAGCAGAGCTCATTGCAGATATTTCAAATAAAGTATTTGAGGCCATTAACAGAAATGTGGTTTTAGAAAAGGTTGATTCTGTAGGTGTATTAGAAACAAAAAACTATGTTATGTCACTTGTTTTAGCTGATCTAATGATAAAAAGTGCAAACATTACGATTCAGAAGATACCAGATAGACTTGGCGTTGTTGGAAAAGGACTCGTTATTTATAGTGGATCGACCTCTGAGGTAAGTAGTGCCCATAATAGTGCGATTGCCTCTAAGTTTGCAGATAATATTATTAGCTCGAATATCATTCATAAACCTTCCTTTAACTATTTTAATGTTTAAAAATAGGAATTATTTATGGAATCAATGCTGTAGGAAAGCAAAATTTTATAACGAGCCCTTAGCACGTGATTATGATAGAAATATTACCTGAATATGTGCAAATTTTTATTATATATAATTCAAAAAACCCTTTATTATAGAGAGAACGAACTATAGTAGCTTGTATAGTGTTCTGTAGTTTACTGTACAAGGATAAATCGGGGAGTGGAGGGTTTTATGAATATGTGGAAAGAGCTTTACATAAGCAAGCTTCAAGCTGTTGAGGAACTTGTAAAAGAAATAAAGTCAAATGATATTTGTGTTGCGCCATGTATGATGGGTGAACCAACGAATATACTGAATGCTCTTTCAAAACGAGAAAATCTTGAGGGAGTTATACATCATCAATTATTACCTTTTGATCATCATACCTATTTGCAAGCGCACATGAAAGATAAGATTAAGCATGTATCATGGTTTACCACGGGATATTCTAGAAATGCAGTGCAAAGTGGTACGGCAGATTATATGCCAGTGTTCTATCATGAGGTACCCAAATTTTGGAATGAGTTTTTAGAGTTAGATGTGTTATATGCTACAGTATCTAAAATGGATAAGCATGGATATTTCAGTTTTGGGATCGCAAACAGTGAATCTAGAGCTGCAATCAAAAAGGCGAAAAAAATATTTCTAGAAGTCAATGAAAATATGCCTAGAACCCACGGTGATAATTTTATACATATTTCGGATGTAGATCGTTTGTGTGAATGTAACACACCCTTACAAGAAGTGAAAAATCCAGACATAAACGAAATAGATAGGATTATTGGAGAATCTATAGCTCAGTTCATTCCAGATGGAGCAACGATTCAACTTGGTATTGGAGGAATTCCAAATGCGATAGGGAAAGCTTTGCTGGGGAAGAAAGACTTAGGTATACATAGTGAGATGTTTACAGAAGTCATGGTGGATTTAATTCTTTCTGGAGCCGTCAATAATAAGAAGAAAACAATTCATCCAGGTAAAGTAATTACCACTTTTGCAGGTGGAACCAAAAGGATGTATGATTTTTTGGATGATAATCCAGGAATAGAATTTCACCCAGTAGATTATGTTAACAATCCAAATGTAATATCTTCCCATGACGATTTTATTTCAGTGAATTCATGTATTGAAGTGGACTTGTTAGGACAGGTTTGTTCTGAATCTATAGGCTATAAAAACTATAGTGGAACAGGTGGTCAGGTGGATTTTGTGAGAGGTGCTACGAAGTCAAGAGGTGGAAAATCATTTATTGCAATGTATTCTACAGCAAAAAAAGGCACTGTATCTAAAATCAAGCCGATATTAACAGAAGGATCTGTAGTGACTACTTCAAAAAATGATGTTGACTATATTGCTACTGAGTTTGGTGTTGTTAGATTAAAGGGAAAAACCGCAGGACAAAGAGCAAAAGCATTGATTTCTATTGCCCATCCGGATTTCCAAGAGTATTTGATTAGAGAAGCGTTGAGAATGAATTTAAACATACTGTAGAAAAATCAAATAGTCATTATTTTATTTTAACAACCTAAAGGGAGGAATTACAATGAGCGAAATAAAAATACAAAACAATAGATTAAATCGTTGGGTACCTGTAATAGCAAGTATAACAATTCAACTTTGCTTAGGTACAGCATATATATGGAGTGTATTTCAAACTGGCATTGCAACCAGACTATTTGAAGGAGACAATGCAGCTGCCGGACTTACCTTTGCTTTTCTACTTGGCATGCTTACCGTTGGTAGTTTGGTTGGAGGAAAGTTACAAGATAAATTTAGCCCAAAACCAGTAGTTATGGGAGGTGGTATCATTCTTGGAGTTGGGTTTTTCCTTTCCTCCTTCACCACTAGTTCAGCAAGCTGGATGCTTTGGGTGACCTATGGAATTCTTGGCGGTTTTGGTATGGGAATGATTTATTCTACTACAATTGCCTGTAGCCAAAAATGGTTTCCAGATAAGAGAGGGTTTATTACAGGTATTATTGTTTCTGCATTAGGCTTTGGTGGTGTTGTATTTACACCTATTGCAGAAATTTTAATAAAGAAGTTTGGCATAGATGGATCAGGTAATCTAATGCCTGGTGTTGGAGAGCTTCAGACATTTGCATGGCTTGGAGTTGTATTTATTATTGTTTGTGTTATAGGATCCTTCTTTATTAGTAATCCACCTGTTGGGTATAAACCTGAAGGTTGGACGCCTCCCGCGCCAAAGGGTGGATTGATACATCAAGACTTTACACCCTTGGAGGTGCTTAGAACGCCCCAGTTTTACATGGTAACCCTTACGTTAATGTTGGCGTGTATGGCAGGGTTGATGATTATAGGCTTTGCAAAGCCTATTGCAATCGCAAAAGATCTTGCCAAGGTTGCAGCTGTTGGAGTTATGATTATTTCGATTTTCAACTCCCTAGGGCGAGTGTTTTGGGGTTGGGCATCTGATAAAATTGGTAGGAAAAATACAATAATGATTTTGTTGTTATTAACGGCAAGCATGATATTACTTGTCAATTGGGCAACGGGATATGCTGTGTTTGCATTAATAGCAATTGTAGGGTTTTCATACGGAGGCTTTCTGGGTGTATTTCCAGCCCTTGCTGCAGATTACTGGGGTAGTAAAAATATGGGAACGAATTACGGGATGGTTCTTCTTGGATTTGGAGCAGGTGCAGTTGCCTCGATTTACATAGCTGGTTATTATAAAAATGTAGCGATTATAACAAAAGTAGTTGATGGTGTTACTATAACGGGAACTGATTTAAGTAAAATGTACCCTGCATTTATCATTGCATCTATTGCTTCGTTACTTGGATTCGTATTAATACTTTTCTTAAAGCCACCTAGTATAAAGGATGTCATTGAAATCAAATCACTTCAAGAAGTAGTTGATTAACAGCTTAAAAGAGTTATAATATATGTACCACATATAAAAAAACAATATGTAAAAACTTAATAAAATAATAAAAAGTATAGGTGCCTTCGATCTGAAGGTTAAAAGGGAAAACGGTGAAAAACCGGTACAGCCCCCGCTACTGTAAGTGGTAAAGAAGCTTTTGCAATATACCATTGAGCATAATCAATTGCTTGAGAAGGTGAAAAGCGTGATCATCCACAAGTCAGGAAACCTGCCTATATGAAGTTATGACGCTTTCGGAGGGAAAGACTATATCATATACCATGTGATTACTTTGGGTTTGTGATCAGTATATAGTTGAATCTTCGAATGAAGATTCTTTTTTTTATCCAGTAGGAAAGTTCTACTTTCCACGAAGCATAGAACAAAGCGTAAGATAGCATAAATTATTATGTAACACGCTGACAAGCGCTTTGTTATTTATTCATGTAAAAGCAAAAGGAGGCACTATGAAAAACAAGAAATTTGCACTTGGTTTATTATTTTTAATATTACTTTTTCAAGCAAAACCTGTTTATGCTATGCATATTGCGGAAGGCTTTTTGCCTCTGAAGTGGTGCATTTTTTGGTTTGCTTGTTCGATTCCTATTGTAACATTGGGTATTTATAAGCTAACGAAAAGAATTCAAAAAAATCCTGAACAAAAAATGCTAGTTGGAGTGAGTGGAGCCTTTACATTTGTTTTATCTGCGCTTAAAATGCCGTCAGTAACAGGAAGCAGTTCACATCCAACAGGTGTGGCATTAGGAGCTATTTTGTTTGGACCTATGACTATGAGTGTACTAGGAACGATTGTATTGCTTTTCCAAGCCCTTCTTTTGGCACATGGAGGACTAACTACTTTAGGCGCAAATGTATTTGCTATGGCAATAGTAGGTCCGGTAACTGCCTATTGGTTATATTGGGCCAGTATCAAACTTGGCTTGAATCGTTCTATTGCTGTGTTTTTTGCAACAGTTATATGTAATATTTTTATTTATGCAACAACATCGTTTCAATTGGCGCTTGCTTTTCCAGGAGATAGCTTTGCAGCTTCTAGTCTTAAGTTTTTAACTGTATTTGCAGTGACTCAAATACCACTTGCAATCATCGAAGGATTATTAACAGTCATGATCTTTAACTTTTTAGAAAAGCATGAAAGCACAGAGTTAGAAAAAATGCTAATTGCCATAAAGGAGTAGAACCATGAAGAAGAATAAGAATTTAATATTTATATTATTGATTTTAGCACTATTAATTCTTCCGTTTATAGTAGCTAATCAAGGAGAATTCGGTGGTACAGATCAAATTGCACTTGATGTGGTAATGGAAATTGATCCGAATTATCAACCAATAGCAGATAATATTTTTGTACCGGCAAGTGGAGAAATCGAATCTATGCTATTTACTTTACAAGGGGTTATAGGAGCAAGCTTTATCGGTTATTTTATAGGAACAAAAAGAGCTGCTTATAAAAGTAAGCATTCTGCTGGGTGATATCAATGGATCAATGGGCTTATGTAAACAAGTTTAGTAAAATTCATCCCTTTGAGAAGTTTTTAGTAGCTATTGTAACGATGTTCTTAGTTCTTTTATGGGATAAACCAGTTTTCCAAGTATCTATCCTTATCATAATGGGCATAGGTACAGTCCTTGGTGCAGGTATTCCTTTTAAAGTATATATAAAATATATGACAATACCACTCCTATTTATTTTTATAACGCTCCTATCGGTTTTACTAGAAGTTCATACAGTCAATAAGGATTTTTTATTTACTATAGAAATTTTCCATGTGTTTATTGGTATAAGCAAAGAGAGCATAGGAGTAGCGATAGCACTATTCTTTAGAAGTACTGCGACACTTACATGTTTATATTTTCTAGCCATGACGACATCGATGCAGGAACTTATTTATTTGTTAGAGAAATTCCATTGTCCCTCTATTGTTACTGAGCTTATGGTTCTAACATACAGATTTATATTCGTTTTTTTAAAAACAGCAAGAACAATTTATTATGCCCAAAGTACAAGATTAGGTTATAACGGATTTGTTAGAAGTTTAAAATCTCTTAGTATATTAAGTTCAGTATTGTTTATCAAAGCCTATATGCAAGCAAAGGCGTTAAATCAAGCAACGCTTTCAAGAGGTTACCAAGGTACTTTTTATCAGCTTAATACAGAGCGAACCTTGAATAAAAGAAGACTTATCATTATTATTGCAGTAGAAATTGGGCTTTTTATAATAGGTGGAATTAGCCCAAAATAAATCATCGGAGGATGTTCAAATGAAGGAAACAATTTTACAGGCGTGTGATCTGAGATATCATTATGAAGATGGAACCTGTGCGTTGGAAGACTTGAATATCCAAATTAAAAGGGGTAAAAAAACGGCGATCATTGGTGGAAATGGAGCAGGAAAGTCCACATTGTTTTTGAATTTTAATGGTGTATTAAGGCCAAAGGAAGGACATATCCTCTATAACGGTGAAATCGTTCAAAGCGACAAAAAGAGTATAAATAATTTGAGGAAAAAAGTAGGGCTAGTCTTTCAGGAACCAGATCATCAAATATTTTCTTCTAGTATTTATCAAGAAATTGCCTTTGGTCCTTTGAATTTTGGGTTATCAAAGGAAGAGGTTAGCAGTAGAGTCGAAAAGGTTATGGAAGAAATGCAAATTACGCACCTAAAAGAGAAGCCTACCCATTTTTTAAGCTATGGACAGAAGAAACAAGTAGCGATAGCTTCCATTTTGGTTATGGAACCAGAGGTGATTATTTTAGATGAACCAACGGCAGGCTTAGACCCAATGCATATTAAGAAGTTGTTGCTACTACTGGATGCATTGAGTGAAAAAGGGATTACACTTATCATTGCAACCCATGATGTGAACTTTGCATATAGTTGGGCGGATTGTATACATGTCATGCAAGAAGGTCAAATTATTCGATCGGGTTCGCCCCAAGAGATATTTATGGAGGAACAGGTGTTAGAAGCATCAAATATGGAAATGCCTTATATGGTTGAGTTTATGAAAAAGTATTTTCGGGGTAGCCAACTTTTTAAGGAAGACTTACCAAGAACAATTGATGAACTTGTACAAACAGTAAAAGGAGGGCTAATAAGTGGCAGAAATTAAAAAAGCAATATTAGTAGTAAGCTTTGGAAGTAGTGTAGAGTCAGCAAGAGTAAAAGCCATTCAAAAAATTGAAGAGTTGATGAAGAGAACCTTTGACAAATATCAAGTTGAAAGAGCCTTCACTTCAAATAGAATCATAAAAAAGCTAAAAGAGACTGAAGGTATCGTTATTGATACTCCAGAGGAAGCACTACAAAAACTAATCGAACAAGGTTTTCAAGAAATTATCATCCAGCCCTTGCATATTATTGCAGGCTACGAATTCGATAAAATTAAAAAAACTATTATGGACAATGAAAATCCAAATATTGATATAAAGCTAGGGAAGCCATTGCTATTTGAAGAAACAGACTATCTAAAGGTTGTTGAAGCCCTTAAAACCCAATTGCCGGAGGATAAAGAAGAACAGGTCGTTATATTAATAGGGCACGGTACAAATCATTCAGCAAATGAGTGCTATGAGAAATTACAAGAGTACTTAAGCGATAAAAGATTACAGGTTTTTGTAGGAACAATTGAAGAGGGAGTAGACCCGATGATTACCAAATTGAAAGCTAGTAAATACAAAGAGGTCGTCTTAATTCCGTTCTTATTAGTAGCTGGAGATCACGTACAGAACGATTTGCTAGGTGATGATCAGCATTCCTGGAAAAGCAACCTGATTCACAACGGATATGCCGTAAAAGCTTATCACAAAGGCTTAGGGGAAAACCCAGCTTTTCAAGACCTATATATTCAACGCGTTAAAGATTTAATGAATGAGTAATCAAGAAAAGAATAATCAAGAAATAAACAGACAAGAAATAAACAGACAAGAAATAAACAGACAAGAAATAAACAGACAAGAAATAAACAGACAAGAAATAAACAATAAGAAATAAACAACAAGAAATAAACAACAAGAAATAAACAACAAGAAATAAACAACAAGAAATAAACAACAAGAAATAAACAACAAGAAAGTACAACAACAAGAAAGTACAACAATACAACAAAGAAACGACGATAAGATAATGAACGAATAGGGAGGACAAAAAATGAGCTACCGATATATCGAAGACCCGATGGAAATAGAAAAGAGAAGTTTTGAAATAATCCAGGAGGAAATGAACAATACCCAGCTTCCACCTTTGAAGCTTGCTATTATGAAAAGGGTTATACACACTACTACGGATTTTATTTATGAAGATATTTTGCTATTTAAAGAAAATGTTGAAAATATTCTACTTAGTGCCGTTCAAAAGGGATGTACAATCATTACAGATACAGAAATGATTAAATCAGGGATCAGTAAAAAGCTAGCAGACCAGTTAGGTGTCAAAATAGTTTGCTTTGTGGGAAGCCAGGAAGCAATAGATGAAGCAAATAAACAAGGTATCACAAGATCTATGGCTGCAGTTGACATTGCAATTGCACTACCAGGAAAAAAGGTATTTGCGATTGGAAATGCGCCCACTGCCTTATACAGAATTATGGAATGGTGTTCAGAAGGCAATCAAGGTATAGAAGCGGTTATAGGTGTTCCAGTAGGTTTTGTAGGCGCAGCTGAATCCAAAGAAGAGCTATGGGAAAAAGAGCTTCCTTCAATCATTACAAAGGGAAGAAAAGGGGGAAGTACGATAGCAGTCGCAATCATTAACGCAGTGATGAGAGAAGCGGTGAAGCATGGTGGATGAAAGTAGATATCTCCTTAAGGGTGGGAAAAAACTACGAACAGGTTACACATCAGGTTCGTGCGCAGCGGCAGCCTCGAAAGCTGCTGCATGGATGCTCAAAAATCAACAAACCTTGGATTGTATAACAATTGATACACCAAAGGGATGGGTCTTAAAACTTAATGTATGTAAACCAAGCTTCAATAAAATAGAAGCCTCCTGTTGCATTATTAAAGATTCAGGAGATGATCCGGATATCACCAATGGCATGGAGGTTTGGGCAACGGTAAGCTTAAACGAGGATGTCAAAGTTAGCATCACGGGAGGTCCAGGGGTTGGTAAAGTGACACAAAAAGGTTTGCAAATTTCAGTAGGTCACTCAGCTATTAACCCAGTGCCCCTCCTGATGATCGAACAAGAAATAAGAAGCATTTATGAAGAACCTCAAGGAGTTACGGTGGTAATACATTTGCCAGAGGGTGAAGCTTTAGCAAAAAAGACTTTTAATCCTAAGCTAGGTATTATAGGTGGGTTATCTATATTAGGAACCTCAGGAATTGTAGAGCCGATGTCAGAGGATGCGTTAAAAGATACAATTACTCTAGAGCTCAAGGTACTAAAAGAGAAAGGGTTTACAACTGTTGTACTTGCACCAGGTAATATTGGTGAAAAGTTCTTAATGAACCACTTCAGTATGAGAAGTATCAATATGGTAAAAATGAGCAATTATCTAGGTCATGCCCTTGAGCAATGTGTTGCTTTAGGCTTCAAACGAATTATACTTGGAGGTCACCTTGGAAAACTCATCAAACCAGCTGGTGGAATTTATTATACACATAATCGAGTGAGCTCCACGAGAATGGAAATATTAACAGCGAATCTAGTACTACTTGGTATGAAGAATGAAGATCTAGTTGCTATTATGAACTGTAGAACAACAGATGAAGCGATAGAAATTATTACGAAGACGGGTATGGAAGAGATCTACAAGTTGTTGGCCAATAAGGCGGCTGACAATTGTAAAGCGTATTGCTTTGACCAATTAGAAATTGGAGTTGCTCTGTTTAGTATGAAGGAATTTTTAGCTGTGAGTGATGATTTCGAGCAGATATGGGGGAATATTCAAGATGAATACAATGAAAACAGTTAAAATAGTTGGCATAGGCCCAGGTCATAAGGATTATATCTTACCCATTGCATATAAAGCTGTTGAAGCAGCAGATTTCATGATTGGAGCTAAGAGACATTTGGAGATTTTTTCTGACTACAATAAGGAAACCTATTGTTATGATAATAATTTAGAAGAAGTAGTCAACAAGATTAATGAAACCAGGAGTACAAAAAATGTAATTGTATTGGTTTCAGGAGACCCAGGATTTTATAGCTTGCTTGATTTTATACAAGATAGAGTTGGAAAAGAGGTAGTTGAAGTTATTCCTGGAATTAGTTCTTTTCAATACTTTTTTAGCAAATTAAATAGAAGCTATAAAGAGTATAAATTACTGAGTCTTCATGGTCGAAACATAGATTTACGGCAAAGCCTTCAAGAGGATAAAGGAATGTTTTTGTTAACAGATAGCAAACATACACCTTCAGAAATAGCAAAAGCATTGATAACTTTAGGGTTTGGTAATTATAAAATGGCAGTAGGAGAAAACCTTTCTTATGAAAATGAACGAATTGAAGAAGGGCGTGTTCAAGATTTTGCAGATAGAGGTTTTCAAAACTTATGTGTGGTGGTGATAAATAATGAAATGGGATAAACAGACACATGGTATACCAGATGAGGAATTTGTTAGAGGTTCGATACCAATGACAAAATGCGAGAATAGAACGATTAGTTTATCTAAACTACAACTGAAGAAAAACTCAAAGGTTTTAGATATTGGCTGCGGAACAGGAAGCATTAGCATTGAATGTGGGATTTTATGCTCGGATGGATCTGTAACAGCCATAGATCAAAATGAAGAAGCAATTGCTTTGACACAGCAGAATATGGAAGCTTTCAATTTGAAAAATATTCATATTATTCATGGTAAAGCACCTGATGATCTTCCAGAGGAAGAATTTGATAGAATTTTTTTAGGTGGAGGCAGTAGAGAAATTGAACCAATCATACAGTATGTAAAAAAACATTTAAAAACGCAAGGAATATTTGTAGCAAATACAATTTTGCTAGAGAGTACCTTTAAAATATTACAAGAGCTAGAAGCGGAAGGCTTTGTAGAGATAAGCTGTACACAAATTCAAGTAACGAAGGCTTTACAAGACCCCGGATGGATGATGAAAGCACTAAATCCAATTTATATTATTACAGCGATCAACCCAATTAGAGAGGAAAAATCAAATGAGTAAATTTTATGGAATTGGCGTAGGCCCAGGAGATCCAGAATTATTAACGATAAAGGCTGCTAGAGTTTTAGGTTCAATTGATGTGCTTCTCATTCCGCAAACACAAAAGGATAAGAAAGGTGTTGCGTATACAATCATGGAGCAATTTCTTAGAAAAAATATAGAAGTGGTTTATATTGATTTTCCAATGGTAGCGGATGAGGAAACCTTTGTTGATGCTGGTAAGCAAGCAGCGAATATCATTATTTCTCAAACGAAGCTAGGAAAAAGTAGTGCGTTTGTAACTTTAGGAGATCCTTCCGTTTATAGTACTTATGGCTATATTGTAAAAGCCTTAGAAGGTAAAGTTGAAATTGAGACGATACCAGGAATTACTTCCTTTTGTGCAGCGGCAGCGCTAGCTAACAGGCCTTTGGTTGAAAAGGATGAGATATTAACCATTGTACCAATGAATGCATCGGATGAAAGAATTGATGCAGCACTCAAAGTTGGGGATGCGTTTGCTTTTATGAAAATCTATAAGCGAGAAGAAAGAGTGGCGAACCATTTAATGAAGCACTATATGGAAGAAGATGGAATATTGGTTCAAAGATGTGGGTTTAAAGAAGCTATCGTACATACCGATGTGATAGAGAGTTTACATGAAAATACGGATTATTTGACACTGGTATTAAGTCGTAAGGAGGAAGTCGTATGATAAGATTTGTAGGTGCAGGTCCTGGTGATCCAGAACTTATAACGGTGAAAGGTATGAAAGCACTACAAGAGGCAGACTGTGTTATCTATGCGGGCTCCTTAGTAAGTGATAAGCTACTTCAATATTGTAAAAATGATGTATTAATCTATAATAGCGCACAGATGGATTTGAACCAAGTAATTGAAGTGATGTTAGAAATGGAGGCCAAGGAAAAGACAACAGTTCGTCTACATACAGGTGATCCAAGCATATACGGCGCGATACGTGAGCAAATGGATGTGCTTAAAATAAATAATATCTCTTATGATGTCGTTCCTGGTGTAAGCTCCTTTTTAGGTGCAGCAGCACGTATCAAACATGAATTTACTTTGCCGGGGGTATCTCAGACTTTAATCATCACTAGGTTGCCAGGAAGAACTGGAACAAGTGAGGGTGGTACTTTAGAAGAACTGGCAAAACATAGAGCGTCTATGGCAATCTTTTTGTCCGTGCAAGCGATCGAAGATGTAGTTAAGGAGCTTAGTAAAAGCTATCCAGTAAAAACACCGATTGCAGTTATATACAAAGCCACTTGGGAAGATGAAAAAATTGTGCAAGGAACGCTATTAGATATCGCTGAAAAGGTAAAAGCGGCAGGAATTACTAGACACGCTCAAATTTTAATCGGAGATTTTATGGCAGATAAGTATGAACTTTCTAAACTATACGATCCAAGCTTTACACATATGTATAGAGAAGGAGGCAGCAAAGCGTGACGGTGAAACCTAAAATTTATGCAATTGGCATTGGGCCAGGTCAAATAAATGGAATGACGTTAAAAGCATTTGAGGCAATTACCTTGTGTGAAGCAATTGTTGGCTACAGTGCTTATATTGAACTCATTAAAGACTTACTAAAAGATAAAATTGTATTTGAAAATGGAATGGGTAAGGAGAAGGATCGTTGTGAAAAGGCAATCACACTTGCTTTAGAAGGTAAGAGTGTAGCTATGGTTTGCAGTGGAGATTCAGGATTGTATGGAATGGCTGGTTTGCTTTATGAGCTTTTAGAAAAAGAAGAGCTATTGGAAAAAGTTGATTTTGAAGTAATACCAGGGGTAACTTCCGCACTTTCTTGTGCTGCATTATTAGGTGCTCCAATTGTCGAAGACTTCTGTACGATTAGTCTAAGCGATTATATGACACCCTATGATACCATCCTTAAAAGAATCATTTATGCAACGAAGGCTGATTTTACGATTGCGTTATACAATCCAAGAAGTCTCAAACGTCCAGAGTATCTACAAGAAGTAATAGATAAAATCAAAGAAGATCGAGATGGAAATACACCTGTAGGCATCGTAAAAAATGCATATAGGAGTGGACAAGAAATTCTAAGAACCACATTAGATGATATCCCTACTGAGTGGGTTGATATGTTTTGTACAATCCTTATTGGGAATACAAAAACCAAATGGTTGGGTGATTATATGGTTACATCAAGAGGCTATGGTCTATGATCCTCTTATTAGGCGGTACAGGAGACAGTGTAAAATTGGCACAAAGGCTTTTTGAACTCACCAATCAATTCATCTTAAGTACCGCAACTGAATATGGTGAGAATCTTGCAAGACAGTCTTTTAAAGGATTGGTGATCAGTGGACAAATGGATTATGAAGCTTTAAAGCAATTTTGCCAAATTCATTCAATTGCACATATTGTTGATGCAACACACCCTTATGCCCAGATCATTTCCGAAAATGCGATGAAAGTATGTACTGATATTCAAATATCTTATTATCGTTATGAAAGACCGAGTAGTATAGAAGGCAGAATAGACAATGGTGATGTGATTTATTGCAAGGATTATGAAACTGCAGGCAAAATTGTAGATGCTGGAGAAGGAAATGTTTTGATTACAACGGGAAGTAGACAAATTGAGAAGTTTGTTCAGGAAGTCAAAGATAGTAAGCGTTTGTATGCAAGGATATTACCGAAATCAGAACATCTTATAAAACTAGAAAGGTTAAACTTTTTACCTGATCAAATAATTGCAATGAAAGGCCCTTTTAGTCTTGAAATGAATAAACTGATGTTGTCTCAGATAAAGGCCAAGTATTTAATCACCAAAGAAAGCGGAGTTCAAGGCAATACGGATGAGAAACTTCAAGCTGCAAAAGAATTGGACGTTCAAGTAATCATTATAAAACGACCAGATATAGAATACCCAATCGTTTGTTCTACGATTGATGAGATGGTAAATTTAGTAAAAAATAGACTATAATAGAGAGGTGACAAAGAATGCATGTTGTTTTAGTTGGGATTAGTCATAAACAAGCACCTATTGAAATAAGAGAAAGAATTGCATTTACCTTATCTAAGAGAATCGGTGCAATGAAGGAGCTCATAGATCAGGGAATTGAAGAAGTTGTAATCCTTTCTACCTGTAATAGAAGTGAAGTAATTGCCGCAACAAGTCAACCAGAAGAATGTATAAAAATTATAATTACTTATCTTAACAGCTATGCTGGAGCCGACCTTTCCCCTTATTTTATTATCAAAGAAGGGGAAGCTGCACTGACACATATATATGAAGTAGCGAGTGGTTTAGATTCAATCGTTATTGGAGAAGATCAAATTCTTGGTCAAGTTAAGGAAGCACTAGAAAGAGCGCAAGAAGTAGGGAGTGGGAAAAAGTATTTATCAAAAATATTAAGAGAAGCAATTACCTTCTCCAAATTTGTTCGTTCGACCTATGCCTTTTCAGAAAACCCGCTATCTATTGGTTCTCTTGGAGTTAAGTTTTTGAAAGAGCAGGCAGGCAGTTTAAAGGAAAAAAAGGTTTTGATCATTGGAACAGGTAAAATGGGATGTTTGGTATTAAGATATTTGCTAGAAGAACAGGTTGAGCAAATCTATATTGCGAACAGGACCCATTCGAAAATGAGTAGAATACTAGAAGATCATGAAAATGTTTCAGGCGTAGCCTATGAAGATCGCTATGGAGCATTACCAGAGATGGATATCATTATTACGGGCACCTCTTCTCCTCATATTGTTATCAAAGAAGAAAGTATGCCTAAGCTGAACAAACCTCTTATGATACTTGATCTAGCAGTGCCAAGAGATGTAGATCCAAAGGTTGCTAAGGCTGATTTGGTAAAACTGTTTACCGTGGATAATTTACAAAACATTGTAGATGAAAACTTACAATACAGATATACTATAGCTATAAAGATTCAGGAGCAAATTATTGGTGAAGTTGCAAAAATGTCAGAATGGTTGTTCCAAAGTCAAGTAGATCCAATGATTGAGTGTATTACAGCTTGGCAAAAACAAGTTATAAATGAGACACTTGAACAGCTTTCACAAAGCAGATATTTTGAAGTATTTGAGAAGGAATATATCGAGCGACTTATGGGAACATCCATTAAAAGGGTGATGAGAAAGACTATAAAACAGCTTAAGACCCTTGATCAGCCAGAGCAAATCGAAGAATACGGTAAAATAATTAACCATCTTTTTAACTGAATGGAGTAAGTCAGAAAGTGGTTGAGTGGAGGACACACAGTATGTTTCTACCTATATTAATGAATGTAAAAAAACATAAGTTTATTGTGATTGGTGGTGGAAAAATAGCGCTCAGAAAAACCTTGAAAATTCTAGAGTATGGCGGCTCAGTCATTTGCATTAGTCCTGAATTTGAAAAAGGTTTTTATGGTCTAGCACAGGTTGAGTGTATTGCCTCAACTTATGATAAAAAGCTATTAAGGGGTGGAGTGGTTATTGCTGCAACAAATAATCGAGAACTAAATGAAATGATTTATTATGATTGTCAACAGCTAGGTTTATTTTGTTCACTAATTGACAATGGAGAAGAATCTGATTTTATTTTCTCAGCTGCCCAACAAACGGAGGATGTCATTATTTCAGTTAGTACGAAAGGTAAGGATCCTAGTTTGGCAAAAAACACACTCACAAAGCTTATGGAAGCATATACATTGGATAGAAATGTTGGGAATCCCGACAGACCAGATAAGGAGAAAATAATGAAAATCAAAATTGGAACAAGAGGCAGTAAGTTGGCATTAACACAAACCCAGTGGGTAGTTGATCAACTCACACAAAAATTTCCTCATATTCAATTTGAGACTCAAATTATTGTGACAAAAGGTGATCGGATACAAAATGTTAGCATAGAAAAGATTGGTGACAAAGGTGCTTTTGTAAAGGAAATTGAAGATGCATTACTAGTTGGTACAATCGATATGGCTGTACATAGTATGAAGGATATGCCAGCAGAAGTCACTAGTGGACTGATATTTACAGAAAGTCCAATTCGAGAAGATGCAACAGACACACTCGTTACACCACATCCTATTTCCAGTTTTATGGAATTGCCTCAAAATGCAGTTGTAGCAACAGGTAGTAAAAGACGTTCCTATCAATTATTAGAAAAGAGACCTGATATAAAAGTGATTGGCATTAGAGGAAATGTTGATACTAGGATTAAGAAGATGCTAGAGCAAAACTTAGACGGTGTCATTCTCGCAACTGCAGGGCTAAACAGGTTAAAGCTAAATGAAGCTGAAAACTATCGTTGTGTGAATATTTCTGTAGAGGATATGGTTCCTGCACCTGCTCAAGGCATACTTGGTATTCAAATTAGAGAAGGGAGACCTGATTTACTTGATATGATAAATCAAATCAAAGACCTGAATACGAATGTACAATTGGTTGCAGAAAGAAGTTTTTTGAAGGCACTTGGAGGTAACTGTCATCTACCAATAGGCGCGTACTGCAAGCTAGAAGAAGAAAAGTTGTCATTGGTAGGTTTATTTGGAACTGAAGATGGAGCATTTATATCTAGACATATAATGGTTGGAGAACAACATGAGGCAGAAAACATTGGTGTAATGTTAGCAAGAAAAATAAAAGAGGAGGTAGAGTCCTATGGTAGGTAAAGTTTATTTAGTAGGAGCAGGTCCTGGAGATGAAAAATTAATGACATTAAAAGGAATGGAAAAAATAACGCAAGCAGATGTGATTGTATATGATGAATTGGCCAACAATCGTCTTCTAAGTTATGCCAAGGAAGCCTGTGAAACTATATATGTTGGAAAAAAAGCCGGTAACCATTCACTCCCTCAAGAAAAGATTAATGAATTGCTTGTGGAGCTTGCAAAACAAGGAAAAATGATTGTCAGATTAAAAGGTGGAGATCCATATGTATTTGGTAGAGGTGCGGAGGAAGGCCAAGTTCTAAAGGAAGAGGGTGTACAATTTGAAGTGATACCTGGAATTACCTCTGCAATAGGAGGGTTAACTTACGCTGGCATTCCTATCACGCATAGAGGTTGTGCATCATCCTTTCATGTGATCACAGGTCATTTGAAGTCTTCAGACTTAGAGCTGGATTTTGAAAGCCTTGCAAAAATAAATGGTACCCTTGTTTTTTTGATGGGAGTAGAAAATTTAGAAAATATATGTGCAAAATTAATGCAGTATGGAAAAAGTCCAAGTACACCAGCTGCAATTATATATAGAGCGTCTACACCTTATCAAAGGGTAGTGGTAGAACAATTAGATAATCTAGTTGTAGCTGCAAAGACAGCACAAATGGAAGCACCTAGTTTAATTGTGATTGGTGAGGTTGTTAACTTTCGAAGTCAACTATCCTTTTTTGAGAACAAACCCTTATTTGGAAAAAGGATTGTAGTTACGAGAGCAAGAGCACAAGCATCTTCTCTTGCAACGAAGATTGAAGATCTAGGAGGTTTGGCCATTACATGCCCTATTATAAAAACGGAGTCAGTTGAAGCTGAGCGTTTATCCATTATGATTAATAGGTTGCCTGTTTATACCCATATTCTTTTTACGAGTGTAGTTGGTGTAGAACTGTTTTTTAAAGCCTTATTCTTCAGTAAAAAAGATTCAAGAGCCCTTGGCAATATTAAGATTACAGCCATTGGGATGGAAACTTCCAGGAGCCTGCTGCAGTACGGTATTATTGCAGATTATATGCCAGAAAGCTATGTAGGAGAGGCTATTGTAGATCTTCTTAAAGACAAGTTGACACCATATGACCATATATTACTACCAAGATCAGAAAATGCAAGAGATTATTTAGTGACAGAATTATCTAAGCTTTGTAAAGTAGATGAGTTTATCACCTACAGAACAATTGCAGAGGCAGATCGAATTATAGATTTAGATGAAATTGTAAGACAAGGAAAAATGGATTACGTAACCTTTGCCAGTTCTTCCACAGTAGATAATTTTATTGAATTACTTGGAGAAAACTATAAAGAAATACTCCAAGGAGTAAAGTTGGTTTCCATAGGGCCAATCACGTCTGGTCAAATAGCCTCTTATGGTTTAACTGTGGACTTTGAAGCAAAGCAGTATACTATGGATGGAATTATCGAGGCGATCATTGAAGATAAAGAATGAAGATAGGACAATGAAGATAAGAAATGAAGAAAAGAAATGAAGATAGGCAAAGAAGGTAGGAAATGAAAACAGACAATGAAGAGACAGACAATGAAGAGACAGACAATGAAGAGACAGACAATGGAGTGACAGACATTGAATGCAGGTAATGAAGAGAAACAAGGAAGACAAAAAGTATTATCCTATAATAGGAGTAAGGAGTGTAATATGAATAATCAAAAGCCAACAAGATTAAGAGGTAATACAATGGTAAGAAGCTTAGTTAGAGAAACTAGGTTATCAATGGATCAAATTATTTATCCCTTGTTTATCGTAGAGGGTGAAGGCGTAAGGGAAGAGATTTCTTCTATGAAAGATCAATATCATCTATCTATTGATGTTTTAGCTGAGGAAGTAAAACATCTACATAGCTTAGGCATAAGAAACCTTTTGATTTTTGGTACACCAGACAATAAAGATAGTAAAGCTTCATCAGGTTACGATAACGACGGGGTTATTCAAAGAGCTGTGAGAACAATAAAGGATCATTTTACAGATATTTATATTATCACCGATATTTGTTTGTGTCCCTTCAAAGACGATGGGCATTGTTGTGTATATCATTCTGATGGAAGAATAGATAGAGAACAATCTCTTGAACTCTTAGGTAAAATCGCACTTAGTCATGTTTGTTCAGGTGCTGATATGGTGGCTCCTTCAGATATGATGGACGGTAGAATTGGATATATTAGACAGCTATTAGATGAAAACGGATACGAGCATGTTCCTATTATGGCCTATAGTGCAAAATTTGCATCTTCCTTTTATGGACCTTTTAGAGAAGCATTACATTCAGCACCTACTTTTGGAGATCGCAAAATGTATCAAATGGATCCTTCTAATGGAAGAGAAGCGATTAAAGAAATGACCCTAGATTATGAAGAAGGGGCAGACATTCTAATGGTAAAACCAGCCATGCCATACTTAGATGTAATCAAAGCTGCCAAAGATACATTTTTAGTACCAATTGCAGCCTACCAAGTAAGTGGTGAATATGCAATGTTAAGAACTACAATAGATGCAGGACTGATCGAGGAAAGAGCAATTTATGAAAGCTTATTAAGTATTAGAAGAGGCGGAGCAGATATGATTATCACCTATTTTGCAAAAGAATTAAAACGTCTCCTATCAGAGGTAAAACTATGATGCATACAAAATCAGAAGCCAATTTTGAAACGGCAAAACGTTTATTACCGGGTGGTGTGAATAGTCCAGTTAGAGCCTTTCAGTCTGTAAATACCACACCACTTTTTGTGGAAAGTGGAAAGGGATCAAAGCTTACGGATGTAGATGGGAATGTGTATATAGACTATATCTGTTCTTGGGGACCGTTAATTCTTGGTCATGCTTCAGAGGTAGTTTATAGTGGGGTAAATGAATACCTACTAAAAGGGACGACATATGGTGTTCCTACTGCTATAGAAGTAGAAATGGCAGCTTTAATCAATGAGGCTTATCCATCTATGGAAATGCTACGACTTGTAAGCTCAGGTACAGAAGCAACAATGAGTGCGATTAGAGCTGCAAGAGGTTATACAGGAAGAGAAAAGATTTTAAAGTTTGAAGGTTGTTACCATGGACATAGTGATAGCTTATTGGTTAAGTCAGGGTCTGGTACACTTACCTATGGTGTTCCAACCAGTGCAGGAGTTACAAAAGGAACAGCACAAGATACCTTAGTTGGAAAATTCAATGACTTAGATATGCTGAAGGAAATCTTAAATGCAAATCAAGGCAGTATTGCTGCAGTCATTGTGGAACCTATTCCAGGAAACATGGGCCTTGTACTCCCTAATATAGAATTTCTAAGATCACTTAGAAGCTTAACGCAAGAACATGGAATTGTACTGATTTTTGATGAAGTAATAACGGGTTTCAGAGTGGATTATCTAGGTGCGCAAGGTTTATATGATATACAACCTGACATGACCTGTCTTGGGAAAATAATAGGTGGTGGCCTTCCGGTTGGAGCCTATGGTGGTAAAAAAGCGATTATGGAGTGCATAGCACCCCTTGGACCAGTATATCAAGCAGGAACACTATCGGGTAATCCAATTGCAATGAAA
This sequence comes from Firmicutes bacterium HGW-Firmicutes-1, assembly GCA_002841625.1. NCBI lineage: Bacteria > Bacillati > Bacillota > Firmicutes bacterium HGW-Firmicutes-1. The sequence continues at coordinate 160,253 of PHAG01000007.1, forward strand.
ATGGGTATGAACCTGATCACATATTTAAAAGAACACCAAGAGATCTATGAAGAATTGGATCAAAAAGGCAAGTTTTTAGAGGATGGATTTCAGAAAAACATACAAAAGACCGGTATTCGTGCTAGGGTAAATCGAGTGAAAGGAATGCTCTGCTTATTCTTTACAGAAGGTGAAGTGGATAGCTATGATGCTGTAATGCGATCAGATACGCAGCAATATGCAGCTTATTTTAATGGAATGTTGGAAAGAGGTATCTTGTTACCACCTGCTCAATTTGAATGTTTGTTTTTATCTCACGCCCATACTTATGATGACCTTGAAGCTACCATCAATATGCAACTAGAAGTCTTTAAACAAATGTGTATGTAAAGGGGAGCCAATGAAATTAGCAATTATTACGCTTACAACTGGGGGCGTTTATCAGGCTAAAAAGCTTAAAAGACACTATATGGACGCAACCTTGTATACTTTAAAAAAGCACTTGCAAGAAGGCTTTCTTGAAATAGAACCCTCTCTGAGTGATTTGGTTGCTGAGTTGTTTGAAACTTATGAAGGAATCGTATTCATTATGTCTACAGGTATTGTGGTTCGTACAATTGCACCTTTTATTCAGCATAAAACCATTGATCCAGCAATTATGGTAATGGATGAGAAAGGTGAATATATCATTAGTTTACTTTCAGGTCATATTGGAAAGGCAAATGATTTCACCATTGATATTGCTAGCCATATGAGTGCATTACCAATTATTACAACTGCATCTGATGTAAATGGAAAAATGGCCGTTGACACCATGGCAGATTATCTTGGTTGCCACATTGATAGCATGGAAGCTGCAAAGAAAATTACAATTGGTATCATTGAAAATAAGAAGATTGGCATCCTATGTGATTTTCCTATCAATATAAATTTAGATGATCAATTTACTGTTTTAGAAGGAAATGTAGATGATGATAGCATTGAAAATGAAAATATTGAAGGCCTTATTATTGTTTCTAAGGAAAATCCAAGGTTGTTCAAGGTGCCCAATGTATGGTTAATTCCAAAGGATATCGTAGTTGGGATAGGCTGTAGAAGAGGTAAAACAAAAGAAGAGTTGTTAAAGGCCTTAAAAAATGCTTTTGAAATAGCCCAACTCTCCGTAGAACGCATAGAAAAATTAGTAACTGTAGATATAAAAAAAGATGAACTTGGTTTGCTAGAATTGGCAAGAACGCTAAAGGTTCCGTTAGTATGTTTACCTAGAGATGTAATTCGTAAGGTAGAAGATAGATTTGAAGGATCAGAGTTTGTGAATGAAACGCTTGGTATCAAATCCGTTTGTGAACCTTGTGGCTATATTGGTTCTGCCTACGGTAATTGCCTTTTACCGAAACAACAGCTAGAAGGGATCACGATATCAATATGGGAAAAAGCCCAATCACTGGAGGTTCAATCATATGAAAGTTCCAAAATTAATGATAGCTGGAATCAGTAGTGGAGTGGGTAAAACAACTTTAACTATGGGCATATTAGCGGCACTGTCTAAAGAAATGGTGGTGCAATCATATAAAGTTGGGCCAGATTATATTGACCCAACATATCATACTTTTATCACAGGAAGAAAATGTAGAAACCTTGACAATTATTTGTTAACTGATGGAGCTATACAAGAAATTTTCTATAAGAATATCAAAGATGCACAAATTTCTATCATCGAAGGGGTAATGGGCTTATATGATGGCGCACATACAAGCGATGATATTGGTAGTTCAGCAAGTGTTGCAAAGGTATTAAAATGCCCTGTCGTATTGGTAGTGGATGGAAGAGGAATCGCAAAGAGTATCGCTGCAATTGTGAAAGGCTTTATTGAGTTTGATGCAGAAGCTAATTTGTGCGGTGTAATCATAAATAAAGTAAATTCATTGAATCATTATAAGTTATTAAAAGAAGCAATTGAGCATTATACGTCTGCAAAATGTTATGGGTACTTACTTAAAAATGATACGGGTACTTTGAAATCAAGACATCTTGGGTTAATACCTAGTGCTGAGGTTGAAGATTTAAAAGTGAAGATTGATGCGATTGGTCAAGCAGTTGAAGAAACCATTGACTTAGAAGGGCTAATTGAATTAGCTCATAAAGAGGCAGAAGAAATTCACATTGATTTTAAACCACAACAACCGCAATTTGAAGGTCTACATATTGGTGTTGCATATGATGAAGCCTTTAACTTTTATTACGAAGACAATTTTGACTTATTTAAAGAATTAGGTGCTAAGCTTAGCTTTTTTAGTCCAATAAAGGATTCAAAGCTTCCGGAAAATGTTCATTTTCTATATTTTGGAGGTGGATTTCCAGAAGTATTTGCGGGGGAATTATCGCATAATCATTCGATGATGCAGGATATTTTAGGGAAATTGAATGCAGGAATTCCTTATTTGGCAGAATGTGGTGGTCTCATGTATTTAACGAAAGAATTGATCAATTTTGAGGGAGAGACTTTCAATATGGTGGGCTGGTTAAATGGTAAATGCGAGATGACAAAGACCCTGCAACGATTTGGCTATAAAACCTTGCGATTAAGTACGAACTGTATTTTAGGAGAAAAGGATCAGGAAATTAAAATTCATGAATTTCATCGTTCTACAACAGAGGTTGTAAATAGCTTAACGGCATATGAATTAAAGAAAATTAAGGACGGTAAGCTCATAGATACTTATGAATGTGGCTTTATGAAAGGAAACGGTGTTGCAGGTTACCCACATTTTCACTTCTATGGAAATCCAGGCATGGCCATAAATATTCTGAAAGTCGCACAAGAATATGCAAATAAAAATTGATTAAGGGGGAAACCGAAGGTGGACAAGGGTTACATTCAAATTTATACAGGAAACGGAAAAGGAAAGACAACAGCCGCCTTAGGATTAGGACTCCGAGCAGTAGGCAGTGGTTGTAAAGTCATCATGGTACAGTTCTTAAAAGGATCACCGACGAGTGAATTGATTTCCACTAAGCTATTAGGCAATCAATTTGAAATAATAAGATTGGTAGCACATGAAAAATTTTTTTGGCAACTTACTGAAATAGAAAAAACGAGTTTGAAGCAACAACTTGACATAGAAATAAGAAGGGTTTTTGAAATCTTAGATAAAAACTTATGCGATGTACTTATACTGGATGAAATATTTGGGGCCCTTACCAATGAGATGGTAACGATGGAACAATTAAATCAAATACTAGACTTGAAACCTGAAGGATTGGAAATCGTGTTAACAGGCAGAAATGCTCCAGAGGAAATAATAGATAGAGCAGATTTGGTAACTGAAATGAAACCTATAAAGCACTATTATGAAAAGGGTATCAAAAGCAGGAAAGGAATCGAGTATTAAAAACTTGAAAAGGGTGAAAAAATGGCTAAAAATTTAATGATCTTAGGAACTGCTTCTACTGTTGGGAAAAGTATTTTAACTGCTGCCTTTTGTAGAATATTTAAGCAAGAGGGTTATCAAACAGCACCCTTTAAATCACAAAATATGGCGTTGAATTCTTATGTTACAAAAGATGGTAAAGAAATGGGGAGAGCTCAAGTTGTTCAAGCAGAAGCGGCAGGTCTAGAACCAATGGTTGAAATGAATCCAATTCTTTTAAAACCAACCTCCGATGTAGGAAGTCAAGTTATTCTCAATGGAAAAGTATTCAAGAACATGACTGCTTCCGAATATTTTGCTATGAAAAGCAGCTTAAAGCCAGAGATTATGAAGGCCTATCATACCCTAGAAGAACAATTTGATATGATTATTTTAGAAGGAGCTGGAAGTCCTGCTGAAATCAATTTAAGGGCAGACGATATTGTAAATATGGGGATGGCTGAAATGGTAGATGCACCAGTAATCCTTGTAGGGGATATCGATAAAGGCGGAATTTTTGCCTCTCTTTATGGAACAATCATGCTTCTAGAGCCAGAAGAGCAAGCACGTATAAAAGGATATATTATCAATAAATTCAGAGGGGATGTAGAAATTTTAAAGCCTGGAATTGATATGTTTTATGAAAAAATACAAATACCTTGCTTAGGTGTGATTCCCTATATGAAAATGAATATCGATGACGAAGATAGCGTTACAACACGTTTTGATAGAAGGCAAGAAGGTGCCATTGTAATTGGAATTATTAGGCTTCCATATATGTCTAATTTTACAGACTTCACTGTTTTTGATTTGGAGGAGGACGTTACGGTTAGATATATTCAAGACAATACAAATGAAGAGGTAGATATGATTGTGATTCCGGGTAGCAAGAACACCTTAAAGGATATGGAGTTCTTACACCATTCAGGATTAGCCGAATACATCTATAGAGCGCATAGAAGCAATATACCTATTATTGGTATTTGTGGAGGTTACCAGATGCTAGGTAGAACAATATCCGACCCCTTTAATGTTGAGACAACCCAACTTACGGTAAATGGATTAGGTCTAATAGAGGCAGAAACCTCTATGTCTCAAGATAAAAAAACTGTTCGAATCAATGGTAAATTTGAAGAAAAGCTATCTTTTGCAGAGGATGCATTGGATATGAAAATTGATGGTTATGAAATTCATATGGGTGTTACTATTTTGTTAGAGGGTACAAAGCCAGCAATACGTCTTGAAGATGGCAGAGAGGATGGAGCCATAAACCTTGAAGGAAATGTCTTCGGAACTTATTTACATGGCATTTTTGACAATGATAATTTCAGAAATGCATTGTTAAATAACATTAGAAAAATAAAAGGATTAGATACTACTGCAGAGATTGATTATAAAAGCTTAAAGGAAGCAGAATACGATAAATTAGCTGATGTTGTAAGGAGTCATGTTGATTTAGAGCAGATTAAGAAAATCATAGGGGTGTAAAGATGAAAAACATCATCATTTTAATGCTAGCTGTTTTATTAGATCTTATTTTTGGAGATCCATATCATATTCCACATCCTATAACCTACATAGGCAAAATGATACGTTTGATTGAGAAAGGCATCAGAAAAACAAAGATGCCCCTAAGACTTGGAGGATTTTTATTAATGCTATCCTCTGTTAGTACAGTATGGGTTGTGATTACGGGATTATTATATATGGCAAACCTCCTTCATCCAGTTGCAAAAGACCTCGTAACGATATACTTGCTATATACCTCACTTGCAGCGAAATGTTTAAGAGTTGAAATTATGAAAGTTTATAAAGCTCTAAAAAACAATCAATTACTAGAGGCTAGAAAATATATTTCCTATTTAGTAGGTAGAGATACAAGTAGCTTGAATTCGGATGAAGTAACAAGAGCTGCAGTGGAAACTGTTGCAGAAAACACAGTGGATGGTGTGTTGGCACCTCTTCTTTACATAGTAATTGGCATGTTTTTCCAATTGCCAGTACAATTTGTTTTTGCTTATAAGACGGTTAATACCTTAGACTCTATGGTGGGGTATATACAGGAACCTTACAAAGAAATTGGATTTTTCTCAGCAAAAACAGATGATGTACTAAACTATATACCAGCAAGAATTGGGAGTCTTGTGATGGTTCTAGGTGGATCAATTCGAGGCTATCATTTGAAAAATGGGTTGAAGATCTTGATAAGAGATCGTAGAAATCATAAAAGTCCAAATTGTGCTTACCCGGAAGCGGCTGTAGCTGGATTACTAGGAGTTCAAATTGGAGGAACAAATCAGTATTTTAATGAAACTGTTGAGAAACCAACAATCGGTGATGAGCTTATTCCACTGGGCTTTATACATATTTTAGATACCGTAAAAATTATGTACGCAGCTGAAGCAATCATGATTTGTGCAAGCATACTTACATTAAGCATTTTATTAAAATAAGGGGGATTAAACATGAATGTTCATGGTGGTTATTTTGGTAATAACAGGAAAGAAATATTGGATTTTAGTGTTAATCTAAACCCTTTAGGTGTTCCAGAATCGGTAAAAAATAATATTATCAATAACTTAGGAGCATTAGACACCTATCCAGAAATAGAGGCTAGGACTGCAAGGGAACACCTTGCACGTGAATATGGACTAAAATCTAGTAATATCATCATGGGAAATGGTGCAGTAGAATTGATTTATCTTTTGGCAAAGACAGTAAAACCCAAGAAAGTACTGTTGGTGCAACCTACTTTTAATGAATATGAAAGAGCTTTTAAGCAGAGCAATACGGAATGTATTCATTATTTCCTAAAGGCAAATGATGATTTTGAATTAAACTTAGAAGACTTATTTTATACCATTTTGATTCACAAGCCTGAAGTGATGGTGATGTGTAATCCGAACAACCCAACAGCTTCCTACATAGAGAATGATTCAATAGAAAAGATACTTGAAGCGCTCAAATCCTATGGCGGAATTCTAATGATTGATGAATCTTTTTCAGCATTTGAAAATCTTCCAACGGCAATTTCCTTGTTACATCATGAAAATTTATTTTTATTAAGATCTATGACAAAGTACTACTCAATTGCAGGCATTAGGCTTGGATATGGTATTGGAGCTGAAAGCATTACCGGACAGATGCAATTACAAAAGGAGCCCTGGACCTTGAACTCAATTGCTTGCAATATTGTGGAGGTTCTACTTCAGGATAAAGAATATCAGTTAAAAACACAGAAGTGGTATCAGGAAGAGAAAAATTACTTTGTTGAAAATATCAAAAAAATCCCCTTTTTATATACGTTTGATAGTAAAGCAAATTTTTTCCTCTGTCGGTGTGAGATAGATAGTGAGGAAATTAAAAATAGATTGTTAGCAAAGGGGATATTTATTAGAACCTGCAATGATTTTACTAGCTTAGAAGGCAAGTATATTAGAATAGCACTTAGAAGCAGAGTAGAAAACAAGCTGTTTTTTGAAGCGCTTTTAGAAATTCAAGAGGACTTAAAAGAGAAAAAAGAGTTGAGATCATTAAATTATTAAACATTTAAATGTTGAAGGAGACAAAACATGGACTTATTAAAAAGAACCTCCACAGGGATTGTAGGGTTAAAAGAAGACATAATGGACCAAGCAAAGATAAGAATGGATGCACTTGCTAAGCCTCTAGGAAGTTTAGGGAGACTTGAGCAAATCGCCATACAAATTTCAGGGATAACAGGAGAGTTACATAACAAAATAAATAAGAAATGTACGATTATTATGGCTGCAGATCATGGCATCTGTGATGAAGGGGTAAGTTGTGCTCCACAAGAAGTCACTGCCATCCAAACGATAAATATGTTAAAAGGGCTAACGGGAATATGTGCAATCAGTAAAGCAAATAATGCAGAAATACGTGTTATAGATATTGGTATTATGAAAGATATAGCGTATCCTGGCCTAATCAATAAAAAAATACGTTATGCAACGGATAACTTTTTACTTGGGCCAGCAATGAAACGTGAAGAAGCCGTAAAAGCTTTAGAAATTGGTATAGAAATGGTTAGAGATTTAGTGGAGGATGGCTTTAATTTGTTAGGAACTGGTGAAATGGGCATAGGAAATACGAGTTGTAGTAGCGCTGTTTTTATGGCTCTTACAGGCTGTAGCGCAGAGGTATCTGTAGGCAAAGGTGGCGGGATTACAGAGGAAGCCTTTGAAAACAAAAAAAGAGTAATAGAAAAATCAATACAGTTTCATCAACCAGATCAAAATGATCCTATTGATGTTTTAACGAAGGTTGGAGGATTAGATCTTGCTGGTATGGTAGGTTGTTTCCTTGGGGCCGCTTATTATAGAGTTCCTATTGTAATTGATGGATTTATTTCAGCAGCAGCAGCGCTTACTGCGTATAGAATCAATCCATTGGTAAAGAATTTTATGATTCCGTCTCATTGTTCTATGGAACCGGGGTACATCAATATTATGAAAGAAATTGAGCTGAAACCAATCCTTTATTTAGAAATGCGTCTTGGTGAAGGCACAGGTTGTCCAATAGCCTTCAATATTGTTGAAACAGCATTATCGGTAATGAGTAACATGGCAACCTTTGCAGAAGCAACGATTATTGATGATTACTTAGTCGATATCAGATAAGGAGATTACATGGCACATATCGTTTTGGTAACAGGTGGTTCAAGAAGTGGGAAAAGTAGATTTGCAGAAAAGTATATGCAGGAAGCAGCGGCTAAAACCCTATATATTGCAACTGCAATTGCCTTTGATGAAGAAATGAAGGATCGGATACTGAAACACCAGAGTGTAAGACCAGAAAACTGGGATACCTATGAAGGTTATCAACACTTAGATCAAGTAGTTCAGAATAGAGGTAAGGATTATGCTTGCTTGTTGTTAGATTGCGTTACGCTTTGGGTAACCAATCTCATGTTTGAAAACTTCAAGACAGACGATTATGATACCTTATCACAAGAAGAGGTTAATGAAGTAGAGCAAATCATCATTAGTGAAGTGGATAAGTTTATGAAGGAGTTGCGAAAAACTGAGCTTGAGGTGGTAATGGTTACGAATGAATTAGGGTCCTCTCTAGTTCCAGAAAACAAGCTAGGAAGAATTTTTCGAGATATCCAAGGTAGAATAAATCAACAGCTAGGGAATGCGAGCGATAGAGTGTATCTTGTAGTTTGTGGACAAGCGATTAAAATCAAATAAACTAGGTTTGCAAGATTTCTGACATGATCCACTGACCTTTCTGATTGGTTACTTCAACGATACAACCTGGATGAATGGGGTGATTCCAAACTTCTCCGGGTGCTAAGTGAAGTAAATGGGTGAGAATTTCTCTGATCACTCCACCGTGGGTTACGATTACAAATGTTTCATCTTTGCCTGGTAGGGATTTTTCAAGAAAAGATAAAACGCGGTTCTGAAATTCAAAATACCCTTCACCAGAGGGGATACTATAGGTCTCGTATTGGGACATGAAAAGGTTGTACTCTTGATTGTATTTGAGAAGTACAACTTCTTTTGTTTGACCTTCAAAAATACCATAATTCATCTCTTTCAACTGGGGGTCTTCTATAATAGATAGTCCATTGATATGTTGAGTGATTTGCTCAGCTATGTATTTTGCTCTTATTAGAGGACTCGTATAGAGTCTGTGAAAAACCTGGTGCTGCAAATAAGCAGTCATTTTTTTAACTTGTTCAAGGCCTTTGTTTGTAAGGGGATAGTCTGTCCAGCCATAGATTTCTTGGTTTTTATTGCCTTCACTTTCCCCATGTCTAATTAATATAAGCTTCATATGTCACCTCGTTATTGGAGTAGAGTAGCAAGTAATAGAAAGATACATTGAGATACTTCAACGGTCATCCCCATAATATCTCCAGTGATTCCTGATAATTTTTTGCGAATGACTTGTGTCATAATAAGCACCAATACATAGGTTATACAAATTGGTATAATGCTTTTTATATCCAAAAGGGCTCCTACAGCGATGGTTAGAACGATTGCATATATAATATGCTTAGGACCAGCTGCATCGACAATAAGTTTTCCCATACCTTTTTCTTTGGCATAATTAGAACTACCTGCGGCAAGCAAAACAGAACCTCTACCAACCAAAGGAAAGAGTAAAATGATGGTCCAATCTACATGTTGAAACGTAATCAATAGGAAAGCAAAATAAAGAATCAAACCAATGACACCGAAGGAACCAATTCTACTATCTTGCATAATCTCAAAAATTCTAGCTTTATCTCTTCCGCTAAACAATCCATCAAAAGAATCTGCCAATCCATCTAAATGCAAACCGCCACTTAGAAATACATAGCCTATTATCAATACCAAGGCCAATATATCCATCTCCGGGGTCATATATAAAACACCCCAACGAATAGCTGATAATATGCCCCCAATAATAAGTCCGATGATGGGATAAAATGAAATACTTCCTGCAAAGTCCTGATCATTCATTTCATAATGGTTTGGTATGTATAGTCTTGTTAAAAATGTGAGTGCTAAAATAAATGGTTTCAAGGTAGATTCCTTTCTGGAGTTTATTTATGATGATGTAATTGAAAAGCGTTAAAAAGATAAGGAGAGTTTTGATTAAACTAACCAATTTTTATATACTCTTAGTTTACCATTTGAGCAGAGTACTTTCAACTCTTTTGCATGTTTCCTGTAGAAAATTGAAAGACTAGTGTTAAGGTCATTAGACCTACTTAATTGTATTTATAGCTATATTTGGAATTATGGTATAATATAATCAAGGCATAAATAAGATGCCAAGGGATATGAACAGATTCACGAGTATATTTATGAAGGTTCTAGATTTATACAATATAGTATAAGGTTTATTAGAAAAGGAGGAATATAAATGATTGAGGTTGAAGGACTCTACCATTCATATAGCAAAGATGAAAACTATGCAGTTAAAAACGCTAGTTTCGTCGTTGAAAAAGGAGAAATATTTGGTTTTCTTGGGCCATCTGGAGCGGGAAAATCTACAACTCAAGGAGTATTAACAGGGTTGTTACAACTCCAAAAAGGCAATGTATCTGTGGTTGGATACGACATTAAAAAACCATCAAGACAAATGTTCAACAAGATTGGAGTCTCCTTTGAACAATCTAATGTTTATGGGAAGCTAACAGCACTTGAGAACCTTGATTTTTATAAAAAGCTTTTTGATGTTCCTACGCTAGACTCTAAAGAATTATTAAAGTTAGTAGGACTAGACCATGTAGCCACAAAAAAAGCAGTTGAGTTTTCAAAAGGCATGAAACATAGATTAACCTTTGTTAGAAGTATGTTAAACAATCCTGAACTTTGGTTTCTTGATGAACCAACAACTGGACTTGATCCTGCAATTGCTAGTGAAATTAAAGATATTATTAAGAGCAAACAAGATACTGGAACCACTGTGTTTTTGACAACTCATAATATGTTTGCAGCTGACGAACTTTGTAATCGAGTTGCATTTATTATCGATGGTGAAATTCAATTGATAGATTCACCCCGCAACCTTAAACTTCAATATGGGAATAAACTTGTAGATGTAGAATATAGAATTGGAGAGGTGCTTAAAAAAGAATCCTTATCTTTAGTGGACGAGAAGGACCGTTTGCATCTAAATGAGCTTGTTAATTCAGGTAACATTGAATTGATGCACACGAAAGAGGCTTCTTTGGAAGAAATCTTTATTAAAGTGACAGGTAGGGGGTTGAAGTAAATGAAACTTCTATATAACTTCCTTAAAGATATGAAATTGTCTTCGAAAAGCTTTTATTTTTATGTGGAGATTGGCTTTGCGCTAATCATTGTGGCTGTACTTCTCTTTGTTGTTCCTGAAAACTTTGAGTCAACGATGTCCGTGTATACGAGTATAGATGTAGATGCTTCAATGATGGAAAAGATTGAAGAGGCTATGGGGGAAGACAGCGATGAATATATTCTTCTAGAATCTAGAGAAGCCGTAGTGAAAGCCCTCGAAGATGAAAGAAATAGTATTGGGTTGTCTATTACACAAGAAGATGGTGTGGTTGTTTATGACTTTATACTACAAGGCTATGAAGATGAAAAGTTTAGAAATATCATCGAAACAACGGTTGAAACTGGTTTTGCAAGTGAAATTCAGGGCTACAATAAGGTTACGTCTATTACCAAACTAGATAAAAATGCAGAGAAATTAAGTGATCGAGTGAACATGTTGCCTATTATATTGACGCTTAATGCAGCTTTTATGGGTTTGTTTATTATTGCCTCTTATATTTTTCTGGATAAGGAAGAAGGAACGATTCGTGCTTTGGCAGTAACACCAAGTGCGATATGGCAATATTTGTTAGGTAAAATCGGGGTTATCATGGTGTCGGGTATACTCACAGGATTCTTAATCATTCTTCCAATTGCAGGCTTTAGAGCACATTATTTTCATTTCACTTTATTACTCATAGCTACGAATTTATTTGGGTCGACATTAGGACTTTTTATAGCTAGTTTTTTTGATACCATGACCAAGGCGATGGGATGGTTGTACTTATCCATTATTGTTTTAGGCTTGGCTTCAATGTCTTATTATATGCCAGCGTTTTCACCGCTCATTATTAGGATTCTACCATCTTATCCAATGCTATTTGCATTTAGAGAAATACTTCTTGATCGACCTGATATAACTTATATTTACATCAATGTGATAGGGTTTTTCATAGCATCTGTTGTGATCTTTTTGTTAGCAAATCATAGATTTAAGAAGACATTAACCATATAGGAGGTGAGGGTATGATCAAACGAATATTAGCTATTATGCTTCGAGATTTAAAAAGTGGAACACGTGACTCCATGGTAATCTATATTACAATTGCACCTTTTTTGCTGGCCTTCATTTTAAGGGCATTAATTCCAAGTGCGGGTTCAACAACCATTAAGATTGCAGTTGATGAAACGTTACCTTCTACTATGGTGTCTTATTTAGAGGGCTATGGTAAAGTTGAAAGACTTAGTAGTAGAGAAGAAATTGTTAAACGTGTTGAAAAGCTAGATGATATTATTGGACTGATTCAAACAGACAAGGGCTATGAGCTCATCCAACAAGGTAATGAATCCGAAGGTAGTTCGGAGTTGGTAGAATTTATTATTAATGCGGAAGAAAATAGCGAGATGGTGTTGCCTGTAAAGGTTAAAATCTCTGATGTTGGTTGGAAATTATCACCACTAAAACAATATGGAGCCAGTTTTTTAGTTGTTTTTTGCTCGGTTTTTGGTGGTATGGTCATCACACTAGCTTTAGTTGAAGAAAAGATGAGCAATACCCTAGCAGCCATCAATGTTGCGGCTATTTCAAAAGTAGAGTTTGTAATTGGAAAAGGTCTGTTAGGTTTCATTATTCCAATAATTGGAACGACGGGTGCGTTGTTGATTTTGGGATTTCATCAGATTCATTTTGGGATGACTATCGTTACAGTAATCAGTATAGCAATCATTAGTGTCGTAATTGGGTTTAGTATCGGGGTTATGAGCTCAGAGCCAATTGGCGCAATAGCGAGTGAAAAGATGATATTTTTGCCAGTTATGGCTTCTGTATTTGGCGGGATATTTCTTGCTGATAAATGGCATTTTTTATTGTATTGGTCACCATTTTACTGGGCATTTAAGTCTATGGACGCCATTATACTAGGTACAGCGACCTGGAATGGGATTCTTATAAATACTGCCTTGATCGTTTTGTTAACATATTTTGTGTTTTTATTGTTAAGTAAACGTATTAGACAGGGTCTTCATTAAAATAATAAGGAGGATTTAATATGAATGTATATGGATTGCTTGGGATTTTATCAATATTCTATGCTGGGTTTGTTGTTTACATTGCAGTAAAAAAACCAGAAAAATTATGGGAAATGATGAAGATTAAAATGATAAGCACCTAATACACAATTCGATTTCTTCCACCCTCTTTAGCTTGATACATCAGCTGATCGGCGCGATGCACCAAACAATCGAGAGTGTCATTAGGTTGAAGCTCTGTAATTCCATAGCTACAGGTACATTGATGCCCTTCAATTGAGCTTGCATCCAATGTGTTTTTAATAGCTTGTATCTTTTTAACAGCTTCTTCTAAAGAACAATTATAGAAGAGTATGACAAATTCTTCTCCACCCCATCTAGCAAACAGATCCTTGGGACCCAGATGAGAATTAATAAGGTTTGCTAAGAAAACGAGTACTCGATCACCAAAGAGATGACCATGCGTATCATTAATTTGCTTAAAGTAATCGATATCTAGAAGGGTCAGTGCAAGTGGTACTGAATCTGACTTAGATAAAAAGTGATTAACCTCGGTCTCAAACTTGAAGCGATTATAAATATTGGTCAAGGCATCATGATACAATAAACGTACTAATTGTTGATTGGTATTATATTGAATACGTTTTTCATCCTGAAAACGAATATGCCAATAGGAAAAAGCAAGCATAAATAGCAAAGGAAAAATAAATCCTGATAGGTATTCGTTTTTAGGTATATTTTGAATTGTATAACTTGAGTTTATTATGAATATAGCCCAAGTGAGAAAGGAAACGAGTAAACAATTATGTAAGCGATTGGGAATAATAAAAAAGACTAACTGAATGATGATTAGACTCAATAACTGTAGCATAAAATGTGGATGTTCATATTGTGTGCCAGTATATAAAAAGAACGAGCCAACGAGGAATTCACAAATGGTAATAATTCCAAAGATATGTTTCCAATGCTTTAATTTTGATAACAAAAAAACTGCAAACAGAATAATAAGAAAAACTGCTAATCGAAGGATGGTCATTTTTATTTTAAAATCTACAGATTGATTAAATAGATAATCAGGAATTAAGAATATTAAAAATGCGAAACCAAAAATGAGCATACCCAAGCGAATTAATCGCTTCAGTGCATGAATCTGAGTATTCATATATTCGTTTTCCATAGTTGGATCTTTGAATTTGCTCAAATGTATTTCGGGTTGATTGATATGGATATTTTTCATGGTGTTCTCCGTAGGTAATTTACTATTGATTGATTATTATAATAAAAAAAGTAATATCTGTAAAGTCCTGCCGGTTCAAAGGAGTTATGCTCAATAAAATAAACCGTTAAATATATAAATTATTTCAATATCATTCCACAGTTTAAACAGTCATTACAAAGTATCGAACAAATCATCAAGGATAGCTTTGAATTGAGAAAGTTTCCCAATATATGTTTCAACAATAGTAATAAAAGTAATCGTTACTCTATTTCATTAGGTAGACGGTTGCTTTTTTTCCTCACTACAAGATTATTTCCTTGAATCAATGCCTCCTTAGCATCATAACCAAATCCATCAGCACCGATTTTGCGCCATAGATTAGGATCATGATAAAAGCCACTCCCTCCTACCATGATTTTTACTGTTTTGCAATCATCATTTCTACGAATAGTATCAATTATATTTTCTACGGAGTTAACATGATAATTCATTGTACATGAGATTGCCATAATATCGATACTATATTTTTTGATAAAAGCTATTATACTTTTTGTTGGTGTATTAGAGCCTAGGAAATAAGTATCCCAGCCATCCATTTCAAAAAAGTCCGTGACCATTCTTATTCCAATGTTATGCTGTTCACTTCCTGCTGATAGGGTGAGAATTGATCGATTTACTTTCGGACTTATATCTGAATATGGATGGAGTAAGGACATAACATGTTGCGTAATAAATGAAAAATAGTGTTCATCAGCAACTGTGATTCTGCCTAACTCCCATAAACGTCCAACCTCCTTTAAGGAAGGGTCCAGAATATGCAAGTATATATCGCGGATATCTATGCCACTTTTTGCAGAGTGAATCATTAAGTCTGTAGCCAATTTTTTCTTTCCATTTAATAGATGCATTAAATAACGTTTATATAAGTCAGATAAGTAAGCTTCGTTATGATCTAATTTTTTTGGGGGGATAAATGGAGGTTTCACTTCATAAAATAGATTGTTTCTCCCAAGTAAATAGTCATATGAAACATTAAAATATTCTGACAATTTTTTAAGGATTTCCTCATTTGGAAATCTAATATTCATTTCATAATTAGCTATCGTTGTTTGTGCTAGGCCTAATGCTTGAGCCAAATCTTTCTGTCGTAATTTGTGTTCTTTTCTTAAACTTTTTAATCTGACTCCGAATTTTTCCATTTTTGCACCTCCTCCTAAATATATTTTAACACAAATTGTGTACCAAGTCTAAATATAGAAAAAAATTTTCTTGATATATCACATAATGTGTATTATAATTGCTATATATCACATAATGAATTATATTGTGAGATTATGACTAAGCAGCATACTTAATTTTCTAACATAAGTATTATGCCCATAATTGTTTAATAGTAAAGTCGCTAAGATAGGAGAGTGATTTTGAAGTATGAAAAAGGTCTTAATTGTAGATGATGCAATGTTTATGCGACAGAGTTTAAGAAATATGCTAGAAGAAAATGGTTTTGAAGTTGTTGGTGAAGCAGACAATGGAGCGAAAGGACTTGAAATGTATAAAGAACTTTTACCCAATATAGTAACAATGGACATCACAATGCCAATTATGGATGGCATAGAGGCTTTAAAGAGTATCAAGAGTTATGATTCTACAGCAAAAATAATCATGATTACTGCATTAGGGCAGGAAGATCTTGTGAAGGCGGCAATATTACATGGTGCGATAGGGTTTATCATCAAGCCTTTTCAATCAGATACTGTTCTTAAGGCATTGAGTGTGTTCTAACGCATAGATCGTAAAATATTTTTTAGGAGGTGGTTATTCTTGTCAAATAAAGTTGGGAGTGAGCCCATGAAAGATTTGTTTATATTCGAAACACTGCAACTCATCGAGGAATTAGAACAATCGATTTTGAATAGTGAGAAATCAAACGGAATTGTGGAATCTATTAACGAAATATTTAGAATTATGCATACGATAAAGGGTTCGTCTTCCATGATGAGACTTGAGAATATAGCAATGTTATCACATTTAATTGAGGATTTATTTTACTATATAAGGGAAAATAAATTAGAACAAATAGATGATACAAAGCTTACAGATCTTGTTTTGGATGGTTTAGATTTTATTAAGGTTGAGGTTGGAAAAATTGAAATTGGTCAGCCAAATGATGGAGATGCCACTCAATTATCCAAACAAATAAAAGATTATTTAAATATTATAAAAGAATCCTCTAATATCGAGGGCAAATCACAAATGGATGAAGATGAGAGCTGCTTGAGGTCATCTTTACCAATCAATAATAATTATGAAGATTATAGTATAAATCTGTTTTTTCAAGATGGATGTGGTATGGAAAATATTCGTGCATTTGAAGTAGTACATAAGCTTAGTGAAATAGCATGGGATATTGATCATATTCCAAAAGATCTTTTCAAGGACGAATTGTGTGCGGATACTATAGCTAAAGAAGGGTTAAGGGTATCTTTTAAGTCACATCAGAATATTGACCAATTGAAGTTGCAGTTTAGAGATACGTTCTTTTTGAAAAGTTTTGATATTTCACAAGAAAAGCTTGAAAAGATTGTAAATGAGAAGAGTAAGGTCATTATATTAGATGAGCTCGAAGAAAAGAATCTCGAGAAGACTCAAGAGCAAAATAACAAAGCGAAGATAGACTCCGTCGATTTAACATATCAACAAACAAAACATAGCCATATAAGTGTGAGCGTACCAAAGCTAGATTTGTTAATGGATATTGTTGGAGAATTGGTTATTTCTGAAGCGCTTGTGACTCAACATCCTGAGTTAATGGGAGTACCATTAAGCAACTTCTATAAGGCAGCAAGACAGCTGCAAAAAATAACTACAGATTTACAAGATATTGTCATGTCAATCCGAATGGTTGCATTGTCAGCAACATTTCAAAAAATGAATCGTTTGGTAAGAGATATGAGTATGAAGCTAGGTAAAATTATTAAGCTTCAAATTGTTGGTGAAGAAACTGAAGTTGATAAAAATATTATTGAGCACATTTCGGATCCACTCATGCATATTATTAGGAATTCCATAGATCATGGGATTGAATCAGCAGAACAAAGAAACCAGCTAGGAAAGCCTAAGGAAGGTACCATTACACTTGAAGCAAAAAATGTTGGTAGTGAAGTATGGATTATAGTAAAAGACGATGGAAAAGGATTAAATAAAAAAGAAATTATTGAAAAAGCACAGGAAAATGGCCTAATTAACAAACCATTAAGTGAGCTTACAGATCATGAAATCTATGGATTCATATTTCATGCTGGATTTTCTACCAAAGAAAAGGTAACAGAATTTTCTGGTAGAGGTGTAGGCATGGATGTCGTTTCAAAAAGCATTGAAAAAATCCGCGGGACCGTACAGATAAGTAGTATTGAAGGCTCTGGGACTACCATAATCATAAAAATTCCATTAACATTGGCGATTATAGATGGGATGAATATTCAAGTAGGTCATGCAAGATATACCATACCAGTGCTTTCAATTAAAGAGTCCTTTAGGTTGGGTAAGGATAATATCATTACAGATGATTCGGGTAATGAAATGATTATGTTAAGGGGACAATGCTTGCCTATTATTAAATTATACGAATACTATAATATTGATAATGCGGAAAAAAATATCGACAAAGGTATTATGATTTTAGTGGAAAATGAGTCCCAATACTTATGTCTTTTTGCAGATGCTTTATTGGGTGAACAGCAGGTTGTAGTGAAAGCGTTACCTAACTACATTAATAATGTTAAGGGAATTGCTGGCTGTACATTGCTGGGTGATGGTGGCATAAGTTTGATACTAGACATTACTGGATTAATGAGTTCAATTTTTTGAAAGGAGATTGAGACATGACAGAAGTAACAGAGGATGTTTTATTTGATGAAGAGGATACTCAGAAGGGAAGATTTTTAGCTTTTTGTATGGGCAATGAGGAATATGGTATTGAAATTAGCTATGTGACTGAGATTATTGGCATTCAAGCCATAACCCAGGTGCCAGAATTACCTGATCATATTAAAGGAATAATTAACTTAAGAGGTAAAATTATTCCGGTGATGGATGTCAGACTACGATTTAAAAAAGAACCAAAAGAATACAATGATAAAACGTGCATCATCGTAGTCGACATCAAGGAGGTATCCATCGGGTTGATCGTGGATACTGTTGCAGAGGTATTATCTATTTCTGAGGATAATTTAGTTGAACCACCTCAGCTCACAACTGGTAGTCAGAATAAATATATCAAAGCCATTGGTAAAATAAGAAATGAGGTTAAACTGATTCTAGATTGTGACAGATTACTAAATGATGACCAAATACAAAGCATAGCACATATTAGCTAAGGAGGAAACAACATATGAAATGGTTTTATAATATGAAAATAGCTTGGAAATTAATCACAGGTTTTATAATTGTAGCATTAATAGCTGGAGGCATTGGTGTAATTGGAATTTATAATATCAATAAAATAGATGAGAATGATACTGCATTATACGAAAAAATGACAGTACCGATTTCCATGTTGACCGACATTTCTGTCTATTTTCAAAGGATGCGCGTCAACCTTCGAGATATGGTTATCAGTGATGATAAAAAGGAAATTGAAGAATATAATGAAAAAATATTAGAATTAAGAAGTGAAATTGATCGGATTAGTGGTGAGTATAAAGAGGAAATTGTATCTACTCAAATGCAAGAATTATATGCAGCATACGAAGAGGCTCGTTTAGCATATAAAGGACATATTGATACAATGCTTGAACAAGCTAAAAATAACGATGATGATGAAGCTATGAAAGGCTTTGATGCTGAAAGTAAAGCGGGGATTGCAGCTGCTAACGAACAGACAGCAATTGATGCTATGGTAAAACAAAAGTTGTTAGATGCTGAAGAAAAATCAATTGAGAACTCAAATACTGCAAATTCTGCAATTATCATCATGACTGGAGCAATTATTTTTGGCATGATTATTGCAATATTATTGGGAATATTTATTTCAAACTCTATTAGTAAACCAGTTAAGAAGCTTGTACAAGCAGCAGATACCCTTGCACTTGGTGATGTAAATGTTAAAGTAAATTCTACATCAAAGGATGAAATCGGGAATTTGATGGATGCATTTTCTAGAATGGTTAATAACATAAGAGATCAAGCTCTTACAGCAGAAAAGATTGCTAGCGGTGATATGACAATTCAAGTTGATGTTAAATCGGATAATGATCTTTTAGGTAAAAAGCTGTTTGAAATGGTAGAGAAAAACAATGAAGTTTTGGGTAATATCAATTCTGCTTCACAGCAAGTTGCAATTGGTGCAAATCAAGTATCTGCATCTAGTCAAGCCTTGTCCCAAGGCTCTACGGAACAAGCTAGCTCAATTGAAGAGATTACAGCATCTATAGAAGAAGTTGCTTCACAAACCAGACAAAATGCTAGTAATGCGAATCAAGCAAAGGATTTGGCTGACAATGCAAAAGATAAAGCCTTGAATGGTAATAATCAAATGCAGGAAATGCTAAAGGCTATGGCAGAGATTAATGATTCATCTAATAATATTTCTAAAATTATTAAGGTAATTGATGAAATTGCATTCCAAACAAATATATTAGCACTTAACGCGGCAGTAGAAGCGGCTAGAGCTGGGCAACATGGTAAAGGTTTCGCAGTAGTAGCTGAAGAGGTTAGAAACCTTGCAGCCCGTAGTGCCAATGCTGCGAAAGAGACAACAGTAATGATTGAGGGCTCCATTAAGAAGGTAGAAACAGGTACAAAAATTGCCAACGATACAGCTTATGCACTCAATGAAATAGTAGATGGCGTATCTCAAGCAGCAAACCTTGTGGGTGAAATTGCAATTGCATCTAATGAACAAGCGTCAGGTATTGCTCAGGTTAATCAGGCAATTACTCAGGTTGCACAGGTTGTTCAAACCAACTCAGCTACCTCAGAAGAAAGTGCTGCAGCAAGTGAAGAGCTATCGGGCCAAGCTGAGTTAATGAAACAGCTTGTAAGCGAATTTAAATTACGAAAAGGTAGCGTTAATAAAAGTAGTTCCAATTCCTTAAGTCCTGAAGTCCTTAAGATGCTTGAAGAGATGGTAGGTAAGAACAATAATTCAGTGGGTAGTGCACATCTTGAGGCTGCTGCGTCAAAAATAAACATCTCTTTAGATGATGCAGACTTTGGGAAATACAATTAACATATCTGAGAAAGAAACATAGAATTACATATATGCTCCTTTATGCCTTGTTGTGTAAAGGAGCACTCTTACAATATAAAGGCCTATAATCTCTATGTAGGACTTTGACTTAAACAGTGAAGACGGGTGATGTGATGTACACGATTACAGATAAAGAATTTACAAGTATATCTGAATATATGAGGACTAATTATGGTATCTTGCTTAAACCAGAGAAAAAAACGCTTGTTATGGGTCGGATGCAGAACGTTTTAATTGAGGGTAAGTTTAATAACTTTACGAGTTATTTTGACTATCTGATATCCAACAAAACAGGCGAAGCGGTAACAACATTAATTAATAAGCTCACTACCAATCACACCTTTTTTTTAAGAGAGGTAGAACATTTTAATTTCTTTAGAAATTCTGTGCTACCATATCTTATTTCTGGTCAAGCGGTGAAGAAAGACCTAAGGATTTGGAGCGCAGGTTGTTCAAGAGGAGATGAACCTTATACTTTGGCAATGATCTTACTCGATTACTTTGGGGTATCAAAAAGCATGTGGGATTCAAAAATTCTTGCAACAGATATTTCAACAGATGCCTTGGAGAAAGCTATCAAAGGTATTTTTCATAGGGATGAAATGACTAAAATACCTAAAATATGGAAAATGAATTATTTTCATCAACTGAATGCTCAAGATTTTCAAATTAAAAGCATAGTAAAGGATGAGGTACTCTTTCGGAAACTAAATCTAAACAATTCATCCTTTCCATTTCAGAAAAAGTTTCATGTTATTTTTTGTAGAAATGTCATGATTTATTTTGACAAGCAAGCTAAAAAAGAGCTTGTCAACAGATTTTATGAGCTATTAGAACCAGGTGGTTATTTATTTATAGGGCATTCAGAATCTATTAGTCGTGAAGAAGCCAACTTTAAGTATATCATTCCAGCAGTTTATCGAAAGGAGTAAGCATACCAAAATGATGAGAAAAATTAAAGTATTGGTTGTAGACGATTCGCTTTTGTTTAGAGAGCTCATTGTTAAGGGTATTAGTACTGATGTTGGTATAGAGGTAGTTGGTGCAGCAGAAAATCCTTATGATGCGAGAGATAAAATCATACAATATGAACCAGATGTGATCACCCTAGATATCGAAATGCCTAGAATGAATGGTATTGAGTTTTTGAAAAAGCTTATGCCACAGTATCCATTACCAGTTATAGTTGTTAGCTTTGAAAGTGTAAATATTTCAGAAGCATTAAAGGCAGGTGCAGTCGATTTTATTACTAAACCACAGCTAAATCATGCTAAGAGTGTGGAACAATTCATTCTTGAATTAATTACCAAGATCAAAATTGCGTCTACAACAAATGTTTCTAAATGGAAGTATGAGTCAACAACAGGAACGATCCATAAAACAGTGTATCCTATTAAAAGAGAAATAAAGGTCATAGCTATAGGGGCATCAACTGGTGGAACTGAAGCTATAGCGTGTATATTATCAAAGCTTCCAAATGATTTGCCAGGTATCGTCATTGTACAGCATATGCCACCTGTCTTTACAAAAATGTACGCAGACAGATTAAATACCATTTGTTCCATGGAGGTTATGGAAGCACAAAATGGTGACTTAATCTTGCCTGGCAGAGTACTGATAGCTCCAGGAGACTTTCAAATGCAGGTTAATGGAAGCAGCGATGAGCCTTTTGTTGAATGTTTTATAGGTGAAAAGGTGAGTGGCCATTGCCCATCAGTTGATGTGTTGTTTGAATCTGTGGCTGATCGTATAGGCAAGAAGTCATTAGGTGTAATCCTGACTGGAATGGGTAATGATGGGGCAAAAGGACTTCTTAGCATGAAAAGAAAAGGCGCAATAACTTTAGGACAAGATGAAAAATCCTCTATTGTTTATGGGATGCCTAAGATTGCTTATGAGCTTGGTGGCGTGCAACAACAAATTTCGTTAGAACTAATGGCTGAAATGATTTTTTCAACAGTAAAAAATCTTTTCTAAAAGCAATCTATTAGACAAGCTTAATATTCGCTCACTAAGAGGTAGAAGCTATCAATAATTCCTCTTGTTTTTTTATAAGAGCGGAGGAATCCAAGTGCTTTATTTCTATAAATAAAAATATTGCTGTTAAAATAGAGGCAGTTAAATCAGATACAGGCCCTGCCATCCAGACACCGGTAAGTCCCAAGAGTCTTGGTAAAATAAATAGCATTGGAATTAGTACAATTACCTGTCTTAAAAGACTTAAAAATATAGATTTACCTGCCTTACCTACAGCTTGAAAGTAATTTGCACTTATAATTTGGAAACCTATAAAGGGCAACATACTTAAATAAATACGCATTCCTCTTGTTGCCATAGAAATAAGTTCGGGATCGTTATTAAATATAAGTATTAATGGAGCTGATAGAAATTCAACTAAGATAAATCCTAGGATAGAAATAGATGTAGCAGCTAAAATTGCATATTTCAATGCTTTTTTAACTCGATCAAACTCCTTAGCTCCATAGTTATAACCAATAATAGGCTGAGAACCTTGATTGATTCCGAAAATTGGCATTAGGAAAAATATGGCAATTGCATTAATAGCTGTCATGGCACTAATTGCGATGTCCCCACCATTGGTTTTAAGTGCAGTATTTGAAATCGCAGTTACAATACTTGCAGCCAATTGTATGAAGAAGGGAGATAGCCCTATTGTTATGATGCTTATAAAAATTTCAAAATCTAATCGTAGGTTTTTCTTTTTAAGCTTTAATTTGCTTTTGCCATAAGTAAAATGATACAACACCCAGATGCTAGTTGTCAGTTGAGATAATATAGTAGCGAGTGCAGCACCAGAAATACCCATCTTAAAAACAAATATAAATATAGGGTCTAATATGATATTAATGATAGCGCCTAAAAGCATTGTATACATCGCAATTTTAGGACTGCCCTCAGCACGAACAATATTGTTTAATCCAAAACCAACACCTTGAAATATTGCGCCAAGAAGAATGATTGTAAGATATTTATCAGCATATCCTATTGTAGCCTTGCTTGCACCGAATAAGGAAAGTATTGGAATTTTGAAAATTAAGCCTATAGTCGCTACGGTACCCATTATTAAGATCAAAAGAACAAGGGAATTACCAAGGATTTTTTCAGCATCCTCTTTACGATTCTGACCTAGGCGAATTGATATTCTAGATCCTGCTCCAATTCCAATTAACATACCAAAGGCCATTAATAAAAACATAAAAGGAAGTGATAAACCAATTCCTGTCATTGCAAGAGGACCTATTTTTCCAATATAGATACGATCGACTACATTATATAGAGCACTTACCATCATACCTACGATAGCAGGGATGGAGAATTTCAGCAGTAACTTACCTATGGATTCGGTTCTTAAGATTTCGTTATTTGACATTTTCATCACCTTTTCTATTCATTAAATTTCGATTGTATCTTGCGTTTCCAGTAAGCTTGTTCATCAAGGATTCTAATTGTGAAACTTCCTTTAAGGTTAGATTATGCAAAAGAATTTCTTGCCATTCATAGGAGTATTCTTTAAGAATCTTGTAGATTTCTTGTCCGGATTCTGTTAAAAAAACTCTATTCATTCTTTGATCGTCAATATCTTTTTGTCGTCGTATAAATCCAGAAGTTTCAAGTTTTTGTATGGCTCTAGTTGTAGTTGTTTTATCCATACAAAGAGCAGTACTAATTTCCTCTTGGCTAGCACCATTATGATTAGATAAAAAAAATATAAAGGAGTATTGACCACTTCCTATTGTAAAATCAGCCATTTTTTGATCCATAAAGATGCGACCATAACGATATAGAATAGAAATGTGTCTTCCAAGTTCTACGTAACTTGTTGGTATAGAATCAGAATCAATAGACATAGGATACCTCCACGGGAAAATAGTTGACAGTACAACTATATTACTTGAATTTAGTTGTACTGTCAACTATATAATTTTGACTAATTTAGATTTCGTATCTAGATACCTACGTGGTGAATGCTATTATTTTTAATCCATACTATTATTTTCGATAGATAGGGTTTTCTTATAAATATATCCCGCCGAGCTTAATCCTGTAACAACTGCCAAAAATATCCATGCAATTGCAGAAGAGAAAAAGAGTAGTGATCCCAACATCAACATTAATAGAGCAATTGCACCCTTAAGCCAAAAGCTTTTCATATAACGAAAGCTAGCGAAAAGACCTAGTAGAGCATTGGCAATGAAAAATGAATTTGCAATTTCTACGATCCACTCAAGATTAATCCATCCCAATGCTACACAACCTAATATAAAGATATGTATAAACGTTAATGCGATTAAGGATCTGTGAGGCTTTGAAAAAAATTGAGGTAACTGGCCGCTTTTGGCTCGTGAAGTCATTTGTCTCGTTACAGCTCCAACAAACATGAGGATTGTACACATACATAGACAGGCCGCTAGGACTGACAAAATAATGTTAGACCAAGAACCAAAAAAGGGAACTAGTAAAACTTGCAATTGAACATCTGCTGTTGAATCTAAATAATAATTTTGTAAGGCAAAGGTAGTAACCAAATAAACCAATATGATTGCCACGAGACTAACCTTCATTGCACGCATAATTGTTTTGGTGGGATTTTTTACGTCCTCAATGTAATTGCCAATAATTTCCCAACCTATAATAGACCAAAAAACAAGCAACAATGTGTAGCCAAGATCCCTTAGGGGAGGCTGACCTACAGGCATTTGGATGTGATCAACGTTAACAAGAACACCAACCCCGCCACTGACGAGGAGGATAGCTGTTACGGTAGAAAGGATTAACACGATACGTCCCACAGATGAAATACCCATAGAAATAATGAGTGCACACAGCAATAGCAGTATAAAAGCAATTAAAAGTTCATTTGAAATCCAAGGCGATAGGAAAGCTTTTAAAAAGCTTGCAGCAGTAAGAATAACAGCAATGGGACCAAAACATACCGCAGCTGTCAAATAATTTGAAGCCAAATTTCTAAAACGATCACCTAGGACCTGACCAATCACTAGGCTCATGCCTTCGTTGCTGGTGGTTAGTAAGGTCATTTTTACAAATATATAGGCAAATAAGCTGCCAATCACCATAATGATGATCCATGCCCAGATAGCATGTTGCCCTAGTGCTTTGAAGGCAAGAGGTGGCAGAAAAATAATTCCAGAACCTAAAATCGGTCCTATCATAAGACCACTCAAGGTCCATGTATTTAATTTTTTATTCATATCGATTACCTCCCTCATGATTATTCATTATATGGCTAATTAACCCATTTGTAAAATTGAAATAATGAATTAAGTGTTTCAATATTTTCGATAACGACGTATAATAGACCTATAAATTATTGGGAGGTTAGTTATGGAAATTAAAAATTTTAGAACCTTTAAAAAAATAGCCGAACTCGGTAGCTTCACTAAAGCAGCTCAAGATCTTGGGTATGCGCAATCCACTTTAACCTTTCAGGTTCAAGCCATTGAACGCTATTATCAAAAACCTTTATTTGAGCGAGTAGGAAAGAACATGGAGCTCACCCAATTTGGACAGCAACTACTTGAACATATTGATATTCTATTGAGTAATTACGAAAAACTAGAGCAATTAGGGTTACAGGATATCAATCCTGAAGGAGTGATACGAATTGGCACTCCAGAGTCTCTTATGATTTACCGATTATATCCCATTATTAAAAAGTATAAACAATTATATCCAAAGGTTGAAATCATTATTATTGATGACCAGTGTAAGTTTCTTAGAGAACAATTAAATTCAGGAGACTTAGATATTGCCTTTTTAGTGCAACCTGAATATACATATGCAAATATTAAAACAATTCTATTAAAAAAAGAAACTTTGTGTTTAGTGGCGCCTACTGATTTAGAAGGAGAGGATTTCTTGCCAGCACCGTCCCAGATGGTGCTATTTACAGAAAAAGAATGTAGCTATCGTCAGATCTTCAGCGCGTATATGCAAAGTCTTAATTTTTTCCCAACTAATATTCTTGAGACAGAAAGCGTGGAAGCAATCAAAAAGTATGTGATTAATGGTCTTGGTATTTCGTATTTACCACTGTATGCAGTTGAAGAGGAATGTGCAAACGGTAAAATGAGGATAAAACCTTACGATTCAGGCATTCAGCTATATACACAAATAGCTTACCACAAAAATAAATGGTTAAATCCTGCGCTTTCTGCGTTGATTGAGTTAAGTGTTGAATATAGTAAGGGGTGGTAATTACGATACTACCCATTTCGTGTAGGACAAGATCTAACAAGACTACCTCTTTTGTGTCTGGTAGGTTTTTATAAATACAGTTATTATAAGTATGTTATAAAATGGGTTATATACTTTGTAAGCCAGTGTTTATAAACAACAAGGAGGTAATGATTACAATGAGAAAGGTTCTTTCACAAGTAAGTTGTTTAGCACTTGTATTCGTCTTATTTCTATCAATTTTACAAAGCAATGTTTATGCACAGGAATATTCTTGGGCAGGCGAATGGAATTCAAATTGGGGGAAAATGGTCTTCACGCAATCAGGAAACGTGGTAACAGGTACTTACACCCATGATAGTGGCAAGCTCACTGGTACCATTTCGGGAAATAAACTAATTGGCACTTGGTCCGAAGCTGGAACCTATGCACCGCCAAATGACGCAGGAGATGTTGAATTAACAATGTCAGAAGATGGAAAATCTTTTACTGGAAAGTGGCGCTATGGGTCAACGGGCAATTACAACAGCTCGTCATGGACAGGGACAAGAACTACGGCTGTACCTGCAACTACGACTACTACCCCAGTAACTTCTTCAACCCTACCTAATGATAATCAGGCCTTAACGACTGTTACAGGCGCTTTCCTTAACGACATTATCAATTTTAAGTTAGATAATCAAACGGTAATCCCTGTTGGAGATGATGGAACACCAGTATTACCAATTTCCTTTAATGGCACCACCTATTTACCTGTAAGAGCAATAGGCTACTTGCTTGGATTAGGAATTGAATATGATGGACCGACGAAGACTGTACTTATTGCCAGCAACACAACTAAGGTAGCGCCTGTTGCAAGGGCTGTAAATAAAACAAATAAATTAATTCCTATAACAGGTACGTTGCTCAACGGAGAGATTAAGTTTAAGCTTGATGGTGCAGCAGTAATCCCTGTTGGAGATGATGGGACACCAGTATTACCGATTTCCTATAATGGCACAACCTATTTACCAGTTCGAGCAATAGGATATTTATTGGAATTAGGCATCACATATGATAATCCTACAAAAACAGTTTTTATTACCAGATCGGGTGGCACACCTTCTGGCATTTCTGAGTATGGATGGAATCTAGTGGGTAGTGAACTAGTATGGCCTAGCTCTTGGCAAAATGGATCTCTCACATTGGTAACTTCAGGACAATATTTAGCTACTAATGATATAGGGAGTAATTCTACAACACTAAAGAGTGTTGCCGAGGGAAATTTTATTATCAATAATGTGAGCAGTATTAACGGAAATGTATTTGATACAACTGAGTATGCGTTTAAATGGACAGCTCCAAGCGCCTTTTTAAAAGGGGAAGAAATGATAGGAATACCATCGACAATACAAAAAGTCAAAGGGGATGGCTTTGGTATTAGTATAAGTGCAAATATAGATTACAGTAGCTTTAATGGTTTCAGCACTTCAGGGGAATGGAATAAACGTACTTATGTTGAACCAAACAATACAATGGTTTTGCTTAAATGTAAGGCACCAAAGGAAGGGTATGACAATATTAATACGGACACAGGTAAAATGTTTCAAATTATTTATGGGTTAAATAATGGAAGAGGTAATTTTAGTTGGATATATACTTATGAATGGGGTTTGAAAAAATAAGAAAGGTCATAGCCATAGATTAAAACGAAGTATAAATAATATTAAGTCTCCTTAGACCTACAAAACAATAAGCGCACCTTAAAATGGTTAGGTGTGCTTATTGTTTTGTGCTTGTATTTTACTAGTTCATAAGAATATGCTAATATATAAAGTGATTCATACAATAAAAAAGGTAAAAGACTTATATACAAAACATATGGAGTGAAAAAATGAAAAAATTTATTTTTATTGATGTAGATGGTACTTTGTTGGATGCTGAAATTGGTATTCCCCATTCTACGATTAAAGCCATTAAGGAATCTAGAAAAAAAGGACATAAAGTGTTTGTCTGTACGGGTAGAGCAAAGTCACAAGTGGGAGCCTCTATTTTAGATATTGGGTTTGATGGGTGTGTTTTTTCTGCTGGTTCAGTTGTAGAGGTAGAGGACCAGACGGTCTATATGGATAAGCTTGATGCTCATATGGTGGCTACTATCATTGCAGATTTAGAGAATATGGGCATTGGATATATATTAGAGGGATATGACTATAGCTATATCGATAGTTTAGCAGCGGATCATTTTTCCGTTTTACATAAAGAAGCCTACATCTTGGATGAAACCATTTCATTTTTAAATGAAAGAAATATTAAAACAATTGAAGAGTATGACTCGAGAGCAGTCATTAATAAGCTCTCCTTCTTTGCGCATAATAAAGATGAAATATTAGAACTAAAAGATCGCTATGGAGCTAAATTTGATTTTATGATCCATGAAAGTAAGCCATTTGAAACGATTTCTACTGAGCTTACCCTGCCAGGAATTTCAAAGGCATCAGGTATGGATATTGTTCTTGACTATCTTGCGGCTAGCTTGGAACAAACCGTCAGCTTTGGCGATAGCCGTAACGATATGGAAATGGTTCAACACGCGAACATTGGAATTTGCATGGGTAATGGGATAGAGGCTCTGAAACAGATAGCTGACCACGTTACGGACACACTTGAAAATGATGGGATTTATAAAGCATTTGAGAAGCATGGGCTTTTGTAAAATTTATAGCCATGATTTGCTTTGCTGGGAGGATTATTTGTGGAAGATATATGCTGTGTTTTTCTTAGAGGAATCAATGTAAATGGTAATAGTATAAAGATGCAGGAATTGAAAAATGCTTTTTATGAGATGGGTTTTTCAAATGTTAAAACAATACTGGCCACTGGGAATGTCATTATAAATTTTACAGAAGGAAGTCCCGATAAAGATACTTTGAAATTAAAAATTGAGAATGGCTTAAAGACTCATTTCGGATATGATGCTCATGTCATTTTGAGAGATAAAAACGAAATTCTAGAGATCTATCATACCGCACAAACTCATAAAGTTTCAGAAGGTTATCATCATTATTTGTTAATCTGCAATCACAGCGATTTACCACTAGAATTGAAGCAACTTTTTGATAGCATGTCTCATGCCCCTAATGAACAACTGATTATTTTTGAACAAAACATTTTTTGGATAGTACCTAAAGGCAATACATTAGAATCTGATTTCGGATCCAAAGTACTTGGAAGTAAAAAATATAAAAGTAGATTGACTTCAAGAAACATGAATACCATTGAAAAAATCGTGAAATCAATCTGATAATAATGGAAATTTATGAAGTGAAATTATTGAACGGAAAGGTATATACGGATGAGCAGACGGAAAAAACGTATTGTAATAATCATGTTGGTAGTAGTTGGCTTGCTAGTAGTAACTTATGGTGTTCTTAATTATTATAATTTAATACCTCAGAAGGTGTATAGTGGGGCTGATTTTGGAATCGAAATAGTATTAAGTGAAAGTGATTATAATCAAAATGGCATTGATGATTATACGGATATATTGCTAGGTGCAAGAGCTGATGCTGAAAATAAGCCAAAATACAAGAGCAAATACTATGATGGTGGATATCCACCTGATGATGAAGGTGTTTGCACGGATGTTATTTGGAGAGCCTTTCAAAGTGCAGGATATTCGTTGAAAGATATGGTTGATGAACATATTAGCAGTAATGTAGAGTTGTATCCAAGAGTTGAAGGGAAGCCAGATGGTAATATTGATTTCAGACGTGTACCAAACCTGAAGGTATTCTTTGATAATTGTGCCGTTTCCTATAGTTTGGATCCTAATGATATAGAGCAATGGCAGCCTGGGGATATTGTGATATTTGGGAAGAATTATAAGCATATTGGGATTGTGTCTGATAAGAGGAACCGAGATGGGGTTTGTTATATGATTCATAATTCTGGGCAACCGAAAAGGGAAGAAGATGCGTTGCTGGATTGGGAGAGAGTGCAAGGGATTACGGGGCATTATCGGTTTGAGAATATAAAATAGAGTGAATAAAGTATCAGGAATAAATTTAATAACGTAGTATTTTCACGTGTTGGAACTGACTATGTTAATAAGATTATTTTTGGGTGACGTGTTTATAAACTTGACAAAGCTTAACCCTTACGATATTATATGACTATAAAATGAAAAACGTCATATAAATTAGAGAGGTGAAGTTTATGGCAATAGAGAATACGTGGAAAGAAATTTATATACCTAATAAGAAAAATATCAATCTATTTTGTAATCACTATTATAATGATAAAGACGCTCCTAATATTTTGTATATCCAGACACCGATTGGATCAGTGAAGTCATTTTTGAAGAAAGCGTATGAGCCACTTACCCAATATGGGTTTAACATATTTGCAGTGGATTTTGCTGGAATTGGTAATAGCAAGGGCACTATTACAGACTTTACACTCCAAGGTATTGTTGATGATTTGGATTCTTGTGTAGATTATATTTGCGAAAGGGTTACAGGAGATATTCATTTATATGCGGGTACTGGTACCGGTGGTATTTTTGGAGAATATTATGCAAGTGCTACAGATAAAATCAGAAGCTTTGCTCAATATGGTGTTGGTATTTATGGAGACGTATCAATAATAAAATACCCTAAGTGGATTACAAAAATGTTCTATATTTTACTAAAAGGTATCGTGAAGGTTATTCCCAGATTGAGAATATTTTTTCCGCTTCCAAAGTATAGCGGTTATCATGCGGAGTTAGATAACGCTTTTTATGAAATGGCATTACAAGAATATCCAGATCTCTTCAAGCAAGATGTTCATTTAATGATTGCTTTGTTGAGTATGTTTTTAGACAAAGAAAGCGCCTTAAAATTGTTGCCTCAATGTCCCACTTTAGTTTTTGAGACTTTGCATGACAGATATTTTCCAAAAGAATATTTCAGGAAATATTATGACATACTTACTTGCGAAAAGAAGCTTTATTCAATTAATGATATACATAATAGTTATTATTTTCATTCAGATGAAATTTGTAAAGAGGTTGCAAAATGGTTTATCGCACACTCATCAACGATAAGAGGAGAGGTCGAACATGCCGAAATTCAATGACAAAGAAAAAGAAATGATACAGCACAAGCTTCGTATAGAAGGTGAAAGACTTTTTACGGCATATGGATTAAAGAAAGTAACAGTAAATGATCTTGTTCAAGCGGTGGGGATTTCTCACGGTGCGTTTTATGCTTTTTATGAAAATAAGGAACATCTATTCATGGAGATTAATGTGGATCATCAAATTAAGATTTTTGGCCAAATAGAAAATATATTAATTGAAAATAAGCCATTGCCTCCACGAGAACTTACAAGATTGGTAATAAAACATCTATTAGATGCTTTTCTAGAAAATCCGATTATATCATTAATTAACATTGAAACCTGGGAGAGCATGGAGCGAAAGCTACCTCAAAGCATTGTTGAGAAAAATAATATGTATGACATTATTGCACTTGAAAAGTTGATAGCGTATGGTGTTAAACTAAAATGTCCTGTTTCTGTTGCTGTCAAGGTGGTACAGGTTCTCTTAGTAAGTGCTTCGAGGTTTATTAGGGATGAAGAAGGGACAATTGTTATAGATGTTTTGCTTGAGGGTATCATTGATCAGATTATTGAAGAATAGAAAAGAAGTATATTTAGGAAGCTATGATAATGAGCCAGACTAACATTACATAGTATTTATCAAAAATCTTGGGAGGAATATTTATGTTTAAGAAAAAGGTATCTACAATATTGATTATGTCACTATTAATAAGTCTATTTATGCTAAATTCAAATGATGAAATAATGGCTTCGGATTCGGATAATGAAGAAAAACATTGGGTTTATGATGAATTGGATCTTTTCAAACAAAGAATTGCACCTATAATAGCAAAGGATGCTACATATTATACTTTAAATGAAGACGAGAAAGAACATATAATAAATATATTAAACGAGCAAGAACTGAATAATCCTATTAAGTCAAAAAGTTGGGGAATACTTCTAAAGGCTGTTCTAAAACTCCCAGAGGCAGAACAAGAGATGTTAATAAATATGTATGTTCATGGTCTTTCTACAGGAGATGAAATATTAAGAGAAGATGCTGTTGGAGGAATGCTAAAGCTATTATCTATTAATTACTATGATGGACTTGGTGGTAATAGTAAAAGAAAAGAAATTGTTAATGTTTTAAAGGACCAAGAAGAAGTTAGCGAAAAACAAGACTCTTTAGTAGAGATTGCATATAACGAAGGCTTTGTAGATTCTAATACTAAGAATTATTTTAGACCTAAAGATAAACTAACCGTGGCAGAAGCAATTTCAATGTTAAATAACATTATGATAAAGTATGATATTACTTACGAAGATGTTATTATGGAACAAAATAATGTTACAGAAAATAACAACAACAATGGTGCTACTTGGATAGATATAGAGTTGAAATTATTTGAAAATAGATTGGATAAAAAAGCAGCTCTAATTCAAAAAGCGTCTACTATGGTTAATTATGAGTGGAATAGCAGGAGCTTAGATGAGCCTATTGATATTAAAACCTGGGCGGAGCTACTGTCAACAATATTAGAACTTGACGATGAAAATGCCATAAAGGGTTATACCTATAACTTGGTCTCTGATAACTATGTACCAAGAGATATAGCAATTGCCGGTATGGTTAAACTTTTATACATTAACAAAATGCTAGATGGAAGGGATGCAACTAATGAGGAACGTCTTGCTTTGAAAGGAGCCTTTTCAGACTGTTTATATGTATTTGATGAAAGCAAGCTTGCTATTGCATATAACGAAGGGTTAGTTAAAGGGAATCAGTATTCTATGTTTGAGCCAAAAAGAATGCTTACTAAGGGTGAAGCACTCATACTATTGATTAGAGTTATTGATAAGTATGAAACAGAGGTACAATAACTACATATTAGATATCTTGATCATGTTAATTTTTGGAGTTTAAGTAAAAGGTAATAGGTGTAAATAAAGGAGAAAACGATGGGAATTAAAAAGGTAACTTTAATCGGATTAGGAGCAATGGGCGTATTTTTCGCACCAAAGCTCGAAGCATATCTAGGTAAAGGAAATTTCAGAGTGCTTGCCGAAGGTGAACGCAAGGAAAGATTGCAGTCGAAAGGCGTTACTATTAACAGCGTTAAATATCAATTCGCTGTCATCACTCCAGAAACCGAAGGTGATCCGGCCGACCTGATCATCATGGCGATTAAAGATACGGGACTTACGCAAGCCATCCACGATATCCGAAATCAGATTGGACAGGATACTCAGATCATTTGCGTCATGAATGGAATTGACAGTGAGGAACGCATAGCAGCGGTCTATGGCTGGGAACACGTCCTGTATTCCTATATGAGAGTTTCTATTGCCATGAATGACGGGGTGGCAAACTTTGATCCTGAGTGGGGGAAAGTACACTTTGGAGAGATAAAGAATGAGGATTTATCCGAAAGAGTTAAGTCTATCAAGGATTTGTTTGACACCTGTAATATAAAATACAACATTGATCCAAATATGATCAAAGGTATGTGGTTCAAATTCATGTGCAATATCGGAGAGAATCTAACCTGTGCACTTTTGGGTGTGCCCTTTGGTGCATTTCATGTAAGCGAACATGCAAATGAGATTCGTCGTAATGCCATGTGGGAAGTAGTTGAAATTGCACAACGGATTGGGATCGATTTAGGACAGGCAGATATAGAACGACAGGAGAATACGGTTAAGTCCATACCTTTTCCTAACAAACCTTCCACACTGCAGGATTTGGAAAACGGTCGCATAACGGAGATTGATATGTTTGCGGGTAAAGTGGTAAAGCTGGGTGAAGAACTGGGTATTGAAACACCTATGAATAGAATGTTCTACCACGGGATTAAGGTTTATGAGGAAAAGAATGCGGGAAGGTTTGAGTATAAGGTTATTCATCAATAGTACTTTAAAATAGGTAGGTGGTGAAGTTATGAAAAAAGCGATCGTAATCGGAGCAAGTAGTGGTATAGGAAGAGAACTAGCTATAAGACTCAGTAAAGGGGGCTATTTTGTTGGTGTGACAGGACGACGGGTAGAATTATTGGAAGAAATTAAAGGGATGTTTCCACAACAAATCCTCATTAAAAAAATGGATGTTACAAATACAGAGGAAGCAATGAAAAATCTTAAGAATCTTATTGGTGATTTAGGCGGACTGGATTTAATCATTATTAACGCAGGATTTGGTCATATAAATAAAGAACTGAATTGGGAATCGGAGAAACATACAATCGAGGTTAATGCACTTGGATTCACAGCGATGGTAAATGTGGCTTATAGATATTTTCGTAAAGAAAAAAAGGGGTGTATTGTAGGTATCTCATCTATTGCCAGTATCAGAGGCAGTTCCTATGCTCCAGCTTATAGTGCGTCTAAAGCGTTTGTCTCTAATTATTTGGAAGGTATCAGAGGTTTATCAAAAAAGGAAAAATCACATATCAAAATCATTGACGTTAAACCTGGATTCGTTGATACTGCTATGGCGAAGGGAGATAAAGTGTTTTGGGTTGCACCGGTTGAAAAAGCTGCAAAGCAAATATTAGTAGCCATTGAAAAGGGAAGAGAAAAAGTCATTGTTACAAAGAGATGGGTGATTATTAGTAGTCTAATGAAAATCTTGCCTGAATGGATTTATGCTAAGCTATAAAAGGATAAAGAAAGAAAATGAAATTTAGGTCATATTCGTGAAATAGGTGGCTTGAGAAGAGGTTCAAAAATATCGCCAACCACTTAACAAGCAATTGGCGATAAAAGATGTTTCAACTATTCTTCATATACAATAACTGCTTCCTTGGTACTATTGATCCAGTCCACCTTGCAGTTAAGATTTTCAGCTGAAAATCTTACAGGTACAAAGGTTCTCCCATTTTTGGATGCAGGAGCCACATCCATTTTCTTACTTACACCGTTTATCTTTATATCAGTTTTACCTATCCACATTTCGACAGTATTTCCTCGAGCTTTAAGAGTTACTTTCTGAGTTGCACCGTCCCAATCAACAGTACCGCCCATGGCTTCAACCACCGCACGGATAGGTACCATGGTTCTTCCGGATATAGTTATTGGTGCTGTGCCTCTGCCAGGATCAACTTCCTGGTTTATACCATCTACGCTCATATTTGGACTGTCAAGTTTAAGCATTATGAAGTGCTTGAAACTTCCAGGTTTATAGATCGTATTTCCGGTTTTTATAGTAAAAGTTGCAATTGCATCACCAAGCTTTTCATCTATTCCCTCAAAAGGTCTTGCTTCTGAAAGCACTGGCTTTACAGTGTAATAGTAGGTTGTATTAGGCTCAACATTTACATCAGCATAAGAGGTACTGGTGATATAAAAATCAGTTACAGATATTCCCAGATTGTTTTGGGAAGTAGATCTAAAAAGTCTATATCCAAGACCCTTAGCTGGTTGCCACATGATTCTTGAGCCGGATTCAAAAGCTTCTGCGCTGTTTCCACCTGGCGTGATCACCGGAACTGCAGGTGTCCCCGATGCAGGGTACAAGTTAGCCTTTACCGTAGAACGAATATATGCATTCCACCAGGCAACGGCAACGACTTCCATGTATACATTCTTGGCATTGGCAGGAATAGAAGCTGAAATACTATAGTTTGAAGTATAACTTGCACCTACATCAACATATCCCGTTTCCTTTTTATATTGCTTACCATCAGCACCCGTATAACTCAGATAAGCATTATAAAAAATTTTTTGCCCTGCGACTCCATTATTTCGAACAGTTCCCCAAACCTCGACTAAGCCAGGCACAAACTCACCTTTATCGTAATAGTGTTTGTTTTCAGCCTTACCATCTACTTCATCTTTAATAGTTCCGAGATTGATGCCCTTCACGTTATATGTGATCGTCGGTGCCCCGGATGGTACATTAATACCTACTGTCTTTTCTCCCGAAGTAGTCGATGTTTGTTTCACACGATAAAAATCCCCAGTTACCGAAGCACGGATGTAGGCATTCCAGTAAGCAACACAACTGACTTTTATATTCACATGGCTGGCATCATCAGGAATGAACCCTGAAATTCGATATTCAGCGACACCACCGGGTGCTACTGTAATATATCCTGTATTCGCAACTTCATGGACTTTGCCGGTAGAATCCGTATAACTCATCAAAGCTGAATAAAATACATTATTATGTTCAGAGTATGCACTGCCTCCAGGTTTATTATTGGTTACCGTTCCCCATAATTCTACCGTGCCAGGCTCAAAATTACCTTTTTCATACATATGATAGTTTTCCGCCACACCGTCCCGCTCCTTGGTAAGAATACCAAAATTCAAACCACTGACATTATAAGTAATTGTCGGTCCATCTCCTTGTGGATTTACACCCACAGTCCCTCTCCCGTCTGCCCTAGCAGGTATCGTTATCCCCACCAGGCATAAGGATACAACCATAATCAGTGCTAACATCCTTAAAGTTATATTCCTCATTGATATTTTCATTTTATTTAATCCCCTTTCAGTTTTAATAATACCAAAATTGTTGACTTGTTTTAATTTTCCAAATCAAATGTAACAAAATCCAGTCCTTCTAGAAACACACAAAAGGGGTAGTTTTAGAAATACCATCCTACCCAAAAAGTGTAGGATGGTAATATATCCCACCAAAGTTTGAACTTTTTTCTGACAGAATTGAAATTACATCTTCAGGTGGCCTTATACAAGGTATGGAAGAAAGCGAATTTTTCAGCGGTATATCCGTTCCAAGAAATAAGGAACTTATGCGCGTGTTTAAAGACCTCGAACTTGTTGAACATTTGGGATCAGGTATTGCAAGAATTCTGAGAAAATATGATAAATCTATATATCAGATATCTAATAATTATATTAGGGTTGTATTTCCGATTATTCACAAAGATGACCTAATGAAAATACAATAAGAGATTTAATACCATTAGACCTCGTGAATATCTTTCCTGGAGAAATATATACCTCATGTGAAAAAAGTGTTGAAATATGAAAAGTTTTTTCTTCACAGAGAAAAAACTTTGACAAGTTAATTGGCAAGATGTATAATGAGTTTTAAGAGAGGTATACGATATGATTAACAGAAAAAATTATCTGGAAAAACTCATTGCTAATAAGGACCATAAAATCATTAAGGTGGTTACAGGTGTCAGACGTTGCGGAAAATCAACGCTTTTTCGTTTGTACATAGAGTATCTCAAGTCAATTGGCATCCAAGATCATCAAATTATAGCGGTTAACCTTGAAGATATGGACAATGAGGAATTGCTTGATTACAAAAAGTTATATAACTATGTTAAGGAAAGACTTTGCAAGGATCAAATCACTTACATTTTTATTGATGAAGTTCAAAACTGCAAAAATTTTGAAAAGGCAGTGGACAGTTTGTTTATCAAAGAGGACACA